>JAUPLE010000931.1 GCA_030837085.1 Acidobacteriota bacterium
AACCGTATTCCGGGTAATAGAAAAAGGAAACTCATGTCCGTTAACCACCATGATGTCGCCTTTACCCTCAACCTCGTAAGGCACACCTTCCAGCATCAATTTAAATTTCTTGCTCATCGCCAACCTCCTAACCCGAACGCTACTCGATAGGGAAGCTTCCAGGTGGCTGAAGTGGGTAATTGTTTTTCCGAAGCTTTCATCATTTCGGTTTTTTTCTGCTGCTGCTCAAGAAGCATGGCGGCAATGGCCGCTGCGATTTCCTCTTTACCACCCATTCCCGTAGAACGGCGTTCGAAAAACGGCTTCGCTACCTGGGGAAACAGGGCATACGAGAGAACATCTTCTTCCGATTTAGCAAGACTGCCGATTTCAGTTTTGGCCCTTTCCCAGCCCGGGCTTAACATTTCCGCCGGACGGCAGGTAATCGGTTCCTCGTCGCCGATGGCTTTTTTCTTAAGTTCCGGGTTGATGGGGGCCGGGGGTCTGCCGTAATATCCACGAACATACTGTTTGACTTCTTCCGGGATGACCTTATACCGTTCGTTCATTACCACATTAAGTGTTGCCTGGGTGCCGACAATTTGGCTGGAGGGTGTCACCAGCGGGGGATACCCCATATCTGCCCGTACCTTCGGTATTTCGTCCAGCACGTCATAATAACGGTCCATGGCGCCCTGCTGGCGGAGCTGGCTGACCAGGTTAGAGAGCATTCCGCCGGGCACTTGAAACTGGAGGACATTGACATCCACGGCGGCAATGCCGGCTTCGAAACTGGAATATTTCTGGCGAATATCGGTAATGGTGCGGGCGATATCCGCGATGCTGCGCAGGTTGAGGCCGGTATCCCGTTCAGTGCCTTTGAGGCAGGCCACCAGGGTTTCCGTTGGCGGTTGGGAAGTGGAAAGGGACATGGAGGAAATAGCCGTGTCAATGACATCTACGCCGGCTTCCACGGCTTTGATTAGAGAGGCCGTGCCCATACCGCTGGTATAATGGGTGTGCAGTTGAACCGGCAGGCCCGGGTCTTTTTTAAGGGCCGATACCAGTTCGTAGGCCGCATAAGGGCTGATCAAACCGGCCATATCTTTGATGCAGATAGAATCCGCGCCGCATTCGGCTAGTTCGCGCCCCATTTGAACGAAAGTGTCGATATTATGTACCGGGCTAATGGTGTAACTGATAGTGGCCTGGACATGGCCGCCTTCCCGTTTGGCGATTTTCATGGCAAAGGCCATGTTACGGATGTCGTTCAAAGCGTCGAAAACCCTGAACACGTCGATGCCGTTTCGCCGGGAGGCGACGATGAAACGTTCCACGATATCGTCGGGATAATGTTTATAGCCCACCAGGTTCTGACCCCGCAGCAGCATTTGCAATTTAGAATTAGGCATTTGGCGGCGGAGCACCCGCAGCCGTTCCCAGGGGTCTTCGCCCAGGAAACGCATGGCGCTGTCAAAAGTGGCGCCACCCCACATTTCTATCGACCAATAACCGATTTTATCCAGTCTCTGGGCTACCAACAGCATGTCTTCGGTGCGCATGCGGGTTGCCAGCAAAGATTGGTGCGCGTCGCGCAGTACGGTTTCACATATCATTACAGGTTTCTTATTCATATATCTTTCCTTATTCGATGTCCGCAGGGGATGCGATCATTTCTTTGGGCTTAAAAAGCAGCACCACTGCCCCTTCGGAATAACATTTATGCGTCGTATACGCGCGCACTACCGTGCTTTCATTTTTTGTCAGGGTAATGGGCGTTAAGTTGGTGAACTCCAGTTTGACTACCCCGTCCACGACGAAGTAAAGTTCATCCTGGGTATGCCGGTGAAACGGGAATTCACCGATGAAACGAACGACATAAACAGCGTGATCATTGACCTGTCCCAGTTCGAGGTGTTTATAGGGCTCGGTCAATACGCCGGCCAATTCTTCGATGGAGGTTTTACTAAACATAGTTTTCTCCTTTGTTGGAATGCCTTAGAGCGGCATATTGCTGTGTTTTTTCGGGGGATTGACGTCGCGTTTATTGCGGAGCATGCGTAGGGCCTCGATCAGTCGGGGCCGTGTTTGGCTGGGTTCGATGACGTCGTCCAGGTAGCCGCGAGACGCCGCCCCATAAGGATTGGTAAACTTTTCCTTGTATTCTTTAATTAATTCTTGCCGTTTAGCCTCAGGGTCCGGTGCGGAAGCAATCTCTTTACGGAAAATGATATTGACTGCGCCTTCGGCCCCCATAACCGCGATTTCAGCCGCGGGCCACGCTGCGTTATAATCACCGCGGATGTGTTTGCTGTTCATGACGTCATAAGCGCCGCCATAGGCTTTTCGTGTGATTATGGTCACTTTCGGAACAGTGGCTTCGCAGAACGCATAGAGTAATTTAGCGCCGTGGATAATGATGCCGCCGTGTTCCTGGTCCACACCGGGTAAGAATCCTGGTACATCTTCGAAAACCACCAACGGGATATTGAAACAATCGCAGAACCGGACAAATCGTGCGCCTTTGATGGAAGCTTTGATATCCAGTACGCCCGCGAGAACAGCGGGTTGGTTGGCCACGATGCCCACGGTGTACCCGTCGAGGCGGGCAAATCCGACGACGATATTACCGGCGTATTGCTCATGGATTTCGAAAAATTCGCCGTTATCCACGACGGAAAGGATGACTTCTTTCATATCGTAGGGTTTGTTGGCTTCTTTGGGTACGATAGAGTCCAGGCGTTCATCCTGGCGCTGCGGGTCGTCTCCGGTTTCCACGCGCGGCGGGTCTTCCATGTTGTTGGAAGGTAAGTAACTGAAGAATTGCTGCACTTGTTCCATGCATTCCGCTTCATCTTCGACCATGACGTGGCAGACCCCGCTTTTAGAGCTGTGAACTTCTGCGCCCCCTAATTCTTCAAAGGTGACGTCCTGGTGGGTAACGGCTTTTACAACGTCCGGGCCGGTGATGAACATATGGCTGGTTTTCTTTACCATGAAAATAAAATCGGTTAACGCCGGGCTGTAAACCGCGCCGCCGGCGCATGGCCCCATGATCACGCTGATCTGGGGGATGACACCTGAGGCCAGTGAGTTTTTGAGGAAGATGTCGGCGTAAGCGCCGAGGCTTACGACGCCTTCCTGGATGCGGGCGCCGCCGGAATCGTTGAGCCCGATAACCGGGGCCCCGTTTTTCACGGCCAGGTCCATTATTTTGCAGATTTTTTCAGAGTGGACTTCCCCAAGGCTGCCGCCGAATACGGTGAAATCCTGGGAAAAAACATAAACCGTACGGCCCCCAATGGTTCCCCAACCGGTAACTACGCTGTCGGATAGGATTTTCTGTTGGTCCATGCCGAATTCAGTAGTACGGTGAGTGACGAACATATCGATTTCGCGGAAAGAGCCGCGGTCCAGTAGGGCTTCGATACGTTCACGAGCGGTCATTTTGCC
This sequence comes from Acidobacteriota bacterium, assembly GCA_030837085.1. GTDB lineage: Bacteria > Acidobacteriota > Aminicenantia > UBA2199 > UBA2199 > JAKAGC01. The sequence continues at coordinate 3,433 of JAUPLE010000931.1, forward strand.
CCTGGCGTGCTGGGTTTCGATCTTTTTTTCA
>JAUPLE010000932.1 GCA_030837085.1 Acidobacteriota bacterium
TTCTTTCCACTACCCTGGTCTCTCAGTGAGTATCGATCAAGTTGCGATAGCGAATGTCCCCTCTTTTATTGCCTCTACCATTAACAGCGAAGTATACAAAAACCCTGATTTGCCCGCCAAAAATGCAATCGATAAAATATGCCGGGAAATAAATTCATTATTTGATATCCTGGTGATCGACGCCCAGATGATCGGTCTTAATCCCGACGGGGAAAAGTTACCCATATTCAAAAACAGCGCCGGCAGCGTTTTCGATATCAACCATTTGTCTTCCGGGGAAAAACAGCTCTTTGTCAGGGCCATGGCATTGAAGATGTTGAATGCCAATAATTCAGTAATTCTCATCGACGAGCCGGAGATTTCCATGCACCCCGGGTGGCAGCAGCGAATCGTCAAAGTATATGAGAAGATCGGGAATAATAACCAGGTGATTATTGCCACCCACTCTCCTTTTATTGTGGGTTCCGTTCCCAAAGAAAGCGTCAAATTGCTAAAGAGGGTGAACGGTCAAATAAAGGTAGTAGAATATAATGAAATCAGCGGTTCTTACGGTTTGCCCGTGGATATCGTTTTGAGAGAGTTGATGGACCTCGATACAGTCCGGGCCCCGGAAGTGGATAAAGAAATCAAAAGTTTATGGGACATGCTCTATCAGAAACAGCATGATACCAAAGAGTTTAACGAAAAATACCGGCAATTGGAACAATGGCTGGGCAGCGAAGATGAAGACCTCCTATTAATGAGAATCGAAATTGCCAAACAGAAAGCGGAAAAAGGTAAGCCGAATGCTGGAAATAAAAAAGGTTGAGCCGCCTACTTTTTTCAATTCCTGGGTAAAGGACAAAAAGGACAGTCAGCGGTTAAGAGAATTTATTCTAGAAAAAGAGCAGCAGCATGTCTGCTGCTATTGCGAAAAGGGCATAACGCCCGACAACAGCGATTCCCATTTAGACCATGTCCGGTCGCAGCATAGGTTCCCCAAACTCAAAAACGATTATCATAACCTGGTGGTTTCCTGCCAGACACCCAATAGATGTGGGATAGCAAAAAGGAGCAAATTTGATGATCATTTTATTGTTCCCACGGAGGAGAACCCGGCGGATTATCTGACATATAGTCCCAGTGGGGAGATTAGGGCCATTGAAAATAATAAAAAAGCCGTTGTTACCATAAAAATATTGAATTTAAATGCGGCGCGCCTTGTAAAGACAAGGCGCACTTTGTTTCTTAAATTAAAGACCATGAAAGATTCAGTTCCTCCTGACCTTCTTGAGACCTATTTTAATGAGTATCCCACTTTCATAAAATATTTCAAAGAGAATTATTAACAAGCCCGCGAAACACACGAAAAACGCGAAAATAAATAAAAGTTTTGATCAAACTTTTTCAAAAGTTTGGCCCCCGGCAGGGGTTGTACGCCCATAAAATTATAAGGTGTGGACGCCGTCCACCTTTTGTTATATAATAAATAAAACAAGCTTTTTCGTGTGTTTCGCGTGTTTCGCGGGCATTAATAAATAGCAGAGGAAACAATGAATTTTAAATTGGTAGCCAATTTCGAACCGAAGGGATCGCAGCCCGAAGCCATTAAACAACTGTGCGCCGGTTTGCAAAAAGAAACCGCCACCCAAACCCTCCTGGGCGTCACCGGTTCAGGCAAAACTTTTACCGTGGCCCATGTGATCGAACAACTGCAAAAACCCACCCTGGTGGTGGCCCATAATAAAACCCTGGCCGCCCAACTGTACCATGAATTCAAAGAATTCTTCCCGGGAAACCACGTGGAATTCTTTGTCTCCTACTACGACTATTACCAACCGGAATCCTATATCCCCCAAACCGATCAATATATTGAAAAAGACGCCATGATTAATCCCAAAATCGAACAAATGCGGCTGGCCGCTACCGCTTCCCTGGCCTCGCAAAAAGATGTCATCGTGGTGGCTTCGGTCTCCTGCATCTACAGTGTGGGCAATCCAATTGATTTCAGGGAAATGGGTTTCGAGATTTCCGTGGGCCAGGAAACCGAACGGGACGAGCTGCTCCGGAAACTGATCGCCATCCAGTACGAACGGAACGAAATGGAACTAAGCCCGGGCCGTTTCCGGGTGAAAGGGGATACCGTCGATTTTATCCCCGGCTATTTCAATAATATCATCCGCATCGAGATGTTCGGCGATAAAATCGAACGGATCATGGAAATCGATAAAACCACCGGCGAAATCAAAGAGAAAATGAAATATTTTTACGTCTATCCCGCCCGTCATTTCGTGATCCCGCGGGAACGGCTGGCAGAAGCCGTCGGAGGCATTCAAAAAGAATTGGAACAGCGGCTGCCGCAACTGGATATGGTGGAAGCCCACCGCTTAAAACAACGCACCCTCTACGATATCGAAATGATCCGGGAAACCGGTTTCTGCAAAGGCATTGAAAATTACTCGGTTTACTTCGATAAACGCCGACACGACGAAAAACCCTTCTGCCTCCTGGACCATTTTGGCGATGACTTTTTGATTGTCATCGATGAAAGCCACCAGACCATCCCCCAATTGCACGGCATGTACCGCGGCGATTACACCCGCAAGAAGAACCTGGTGGATTATGGGTTCCGTTTGCCCAGCGCTTTCGATAACCGGCCGCTGCAATTCCACGAGTTTGAAGAGTATTTGAAAAAGCAAAGGGTGATTTTTGTTTCCGCGACGCCGTCCGATTACGAGCGGCAAGAGTCGGGGGCCGTGGTAGAGCAGATCATTCGTCCCACCGGCCTGGTGGACCCGGCAGTGGAAATCAGGCCCATCAAAGGCCAGATGGCGGATTTGCTCAACGAAATAGGCCGCACCATAAAAGCGGGGAACCGCGTCCTTGTTACCACATTAACCAAGAAACTGGCGGAAGAACTGACCGAATACCTGGCGGAACAACAAATAAGAACCCGTTACCTGCATTCGGAAGTGGAAACCATTGAACGTACGGAGATTATCCGGCAGCTCAGGGCGGGGAAGTTCGATGTGTTGGTGGGCATCAATCTTTTGCGGGAGGGGTTGGATATCCCGGAGGTGGGGTTTATCGGGATATTGGATGCCGATAAGGAAGGATTTTTGCGGGACGCCCGCAGCCTGGTGCAGATCATCGGCAGGGCGGCGCGGAACCTGGATTCCAGTGTCGTATTGTACGCCGATAGAATCACGGATTCCATACGGCAAGCGGTGGCGGAAACCGAACGGCGCCGCAATCTCCAACTGGAGTACAACCGGGTGCATAACATTACCCCTAAAACTATTATTAAGCCTATTAAGGAAAAGGAAGTCGATCTACGAGATACAAAGCATATTCCCAAAAAGAATATTCCTAAGATGATAACCGAAGCGGAAAAGGAAATGAAAGAGGCGGCAGATCAATTGGATTTCGAGCGGGCTATATTCTTGAGGGAGCGAATCAAGGAGTTTAAAAAGCGGATTGCAGCCGGTGGAGTTTAGAAAAATCCGAGACTCGAAATCCGAAATTCGAATTCACATTTTCTAAGAGTGCACCCTCGCCGGTGGTTCATCATTCACAATTCATCAATTCCATTTTTACATGTCCACCCGGAGATGATAAATATCGGGTTTATCGTCATTGCAAAGGAAGAACGGAAAACAATTTGCACGATATGGCTTTTTTCACTTGAAATTGCCTGTAATTTAATATAAACTATCCAAGGATAAGGTGTGTTAAAAACGATGAATAAAGAAGAATTGATGAATTACTGGATAAAGAGTGCCGATAGAGATTTAAAAACAATGAATCATCTGTTTGAAAAAAATGATTATACCTGGGCTTTGTTTATTGGGCACCTTATCATCGAGAAACTGCTTAAAGCGTATTATGCCAAAAATAATAATGACCATCCGGCACTGATTCACAACCTTCTCAGATTGGCAGAAAACGCAAAATTAGAACTGGATGAAGAACAAAAAGATATGTTAGTGACTGTGACTACTTTCAATATCCGGGCGAGATATGATGACTACAAGGCGGAGTTTTATAAAACTTGTACAAAAAAATTCACTGAAACCTGGATTAAAAAAATAAAAGGACTTCGAAAATGGATAAAAGCGAAACTTTTGAAAACGTGAAAAAATACATTGCTTTTCTGAAAAAGCATGACTTTGATATCCGGAAAGCCTATCTTTTCGGATCCTATGCAAAAGGAAACTTCACTAACGATAGTGATATCGACCTGGCCATCGTAATGAATAATTTATTAAATAGTTTTACAATGCAAGTCGAATTGATGAAGATAAGCCGGAAATTCGATACCCGGATAGAGCCACACCCTTTTGACGAATCCGATTTTGACCATTCCAATCCATTTGCCCATGAAATCCTGGACACTGGCATCCAAATTCTTTAATCCACAATAGGAAGAGTGGAAAAAAAATCCAAGAAGCGAAGAAGCGTTGTTTTTAGGCCTGGCAAATTATTTCACACAATTACCAAATTTACTTTAAATAAGAAATAGGGATATTAATCTCTTTTCTTAAATGGGGCGCCTTTTTAAACGCCACATCCGCTACGTTCTGATAATCCCTCACCCATCCGGCCAATCCCTTGAAAGCCCTGTTTTTCATGTCCGTAGCGTTCTGCGCATCGCCCAGGGTACTTACCTGGAAATCGGAAGCCCTTTCCGCTGCCAATGCTTGCTCTAATCCTGTTTCCAGCAGCTCGCGGGGAATATTATACCTGGCCAATTCCGCGACGGTCTTGGGGTCTTCTAGAATCGTTTGATAAAATGATGTCACCTGGGCGATCCAGCCGCCGAAACTATGCCTGCGCCTGCCTGAAAGTCTTAATTTATAAGTCAGTTCGGTATCACCCGGGAAAGCCAACCGACAGGTTTTTAATATCCGCATATAGGTATCGTTGGCAATTTCTCTCTTTTGTAAGGCAATGCGGGTGGCCTCATGCTGCCGCGCCTGTAAGTCCTTCTGTTCTCCATGCAGCTTTGCGACACCCCTGGTTTTCTTCAGCGCTTCACGAAATTGTTTCGCCGTATAACCGAAGGATTGCAATGGCTGGAGGAGTAGAGGATTATTCATGGATAATTTAAGCACGCTTTGTATCTTTTCCATTTTGACGTCAAAAGTAATCCTTGATTTTCTTCGTTTCTCCGCCGACTCTTCGCCGGATTCCCCGGGAAGAATTTCTTCCTCTTGCCCCGATTTCTTTTCTTCTTCGTTCATGGCAAATAGCTCCTCCTTAACCAGGATACAGGTTTAATTTGCATCCCGGCGCCGTCTCTTAATGCCGAGCCAATGTGGAAGTATGTCCCGGGACTGCCGCAAAGGTCTGTCCGAATCCCGGGGTATGTTCCGAGAGCGCCGCGAGAGATACTTACGATTTGGAAGTATGTCTCGTCCCAGGGACGGAAGATACTTTTGCTGCAGGAGTATGATCTGTCCCAGGGATGGAAGATACTTTTGCTCCAGGAGTATGACCTGTCCCAGGGATAGAAGATATTTTCACTCCGGGAATATATCCTGTCCCAGGGACGGAAGACACTTTTGTCCTGGGAGTTTCTTCCGTCCCGCTTCCCGGATATGGTTTTATTTTGAATAGTTCTCTTGTACATGGTATCTTTTATGATCAGGAATTTATAAAATCCCGATGGCCAGCACCGTTACGTTGACGCCGTTCTTGTCCACCACTTTTTCCAGTTGTTTCGCCTCTGCCGGCGTGACTTCAACAAATACCAGGAACGCCACCTCTTGCAATCCCATCTGCCGGCCATATTCCGCCGCCTGCTCAATGCCTTTTTCGTGTAGATTCATATTCTTGAAACTCTTCAACTCCAACGCATAAATTTTTTCCTTATATTTTAGGATCAGATCGATCTTGCCGTTACCCGTGGGGAAATGCGGAACCACTTCTACTTCCCAGGATTTCAGCAGATCGTACAGGTAGCGATATAAATTAAAATGATAAATGGCTTCATATA
>JAUPLE010000933.1 GCA_030837085.1 Acidobacteriota bacterium
AGAAGTTTTTGGGGGTCCAGGGACCTTTTTTCAAAAAGGTCCCTGGCCGCCGGAGGCAAAAGTTTAATTAAATATGGAGTTACAATGAAAAAACTAACAATATTAGGCATGGTCATCCTGCTGATGGGTGCAAGTTTAAATGCAGTGGATGTCCGGGTTAAAGATATCGCTGCTTTCGAGGGCGTGAGGGACAACCAGTTAATCGGTTACGGCGTGATCGTCGGTTTGGAAGGTACAGGCGATACCATCCAGAACAAATTTACCTTTCAATCCATGGCCAACCTCCTGGATAAAATGGGATTGAAACTGGATCCCTCGGCTTTCCAGATGAGGAACACCGCGGCCGTGGCCGTGACCGCCACGCTGCCGCCTTTCTCACGGGTCGGTTCGAAAATCGATGTCACGGTCTCTTCCATCGGCAGCGCCAAAAGCATCCAGGGCGGCATATTATTAATCACGCCCCTGAAAGCCGCCGACGGCGAAGTCTATGCCGTTGCCCAGGGCGCCATCTCCATTGGCGGGTTCAATATCTCGCAAGGGGTCGGCGGCACCAACATTCAAAAAAACCATGCCAATGTCGGCCGCGTTCCCAACGGCGCACTGGTGGAAAAAGAAGTCAATTTTAACTTCTCCTCGCAGCCTTACTTTACCCTGGTGATGTATCAAAGCGATTTCACCACCACCACGCGGGTAGTGAACAGCATTAATAAAAGTTTCGGCGATGTGGCGGCCGCCGTGGATTCGCGCACCGTCAAAATCATGATCCCGGAAACCTATACCCAGCAAAAAGTATTAATGGCTTCCATGCTGGAAAACCTGGTGGTGGAACCGGATACCCAGGCAAAAGTGGTCGTCAATGAACGTACCGGCACCATCGTATTCGGGGAAAATGTCCGGATTTCGAAAGTGGCCCTGGCCCACGGGAATATCACCATTGCCATTAAATCCGGTTTCGATGTTTCGCAGCCCGCCCCTTTCTCCGGCGGCGACACCGTGGTGACGGCGCGGCGGGAAACATCGTTGACCGAAGAACCGGCGCGGTTCACCGTCGTGGAACAGGCGCCGACTATTTCGGAAGTAGTGAAAACCCTGAATTCCCTGGGCGCTACGCCGCGCGATATTATCGCTATCCTCCAGGCCATGAAAAGCGCCGGCGCCCTGCAAGCCGAATTGGAGATGATTTAATCATGATCGGGATTAAAACCACCAATAACCTTCCGCTGCTGCTGGAAAATGCACTGCGGAAAAACAATATCGAAAACATGGGACTTGATCTCCGGGATATCGACGGTGGTTCGGTGTCCAAAGAAGAAAAAATCAAACGGGTCGCCATCCAATTCGAGGAAATACTCATTAATACCCTGCTGAAAGAAACGCTCAAAGAGGAAAAGGAAGACGAGGAAGAAGGACTGCCGCTCCGCACAGGGTCCTTTACCGATTTGCGGCAGATGTTTCTTTCCCAATATATAGCCGATAACGGCGGCCTGGGCTACCGCGAAATCATCGAACAACAAATTAAAGCCCACTATTTTAATGAAGATATAAAAAATAACGATAACAACATCGATAACAATAAACCGGCTTCTCCAACATCATTGCCGGTATCAACACTGCACACCGTACCCGCGGCCCCCGCGGCCTCGCCTATCTCTATGGAAAACATTTCCAACCCGGTTACGGGCCCCATCAGTTCCGATTACGGTTGGCGTAAAGACCCCATCGACGGTCTAACAAGGTTTCACACCGGCGTCGATTTCGATATCCCCTCCAATACCCCGGTAAAAAGTTTCATGGAGGGGAAAGTCACCTTCAGCGGCTGGGAAAAAGGCTATGGCTATTTAGTGGAGATCACGCATCCCAACGGGATGGTTTCCAGGTATGGACATAATTCGGAATTAAAGGTAAAAGAGGGAGACCATGTGGATTCCGGTGCGGTTATCGCGCTCTCCGGTTCTTCGGGGCGTTCCACCGGGCCGCATCTCCATTTTGAACTCAGGAAAGGGGAATTTTCGCTGAACCCGGGGAAAATCATCGAACGATTGAACCCCCAGTTGTGGGCAAAAAATACAATTTGATTTAAGTTTAATTTTAAGGTTTTCAAAAAAAATGCCGATGTAGGGATTGTACTGCCTTGAAGGAGGATTTTTATGAAAGTAAGTACAAATACCGACGGCGTCGATAAGATACGCAATGAGATTATTGGCAAAAATTTAAAGAGAATCAAAGATACGGACCATGAAAACAGTTTTGAGTACATCGATGCTGAAGACCGCGTCGAAATCTCCTCCAAAGTGTTCGATTTAAATGTCCTTAGGGCAGCGGCCATGCAAACGCCGGAGGTGAGAACAGGAAAGGTTGAGGCCATTAAACACCGGGTGGATAACGGCGACTATAAGGTTTCCGAAGAAGAATTGGCGGAAAGCCTGATTGAAGACGCCTGGATGGTATAGTAAACAAAGGAGGGTTCGCCCATGAGTGATGTAGGAAAATTAAGACGCCCCGGGGGCACGGTGTTTCCTACTTTCAGGAAAAGCGCAACTCCTTTTGTCCCGGAAATGGGGGAAATCGATTTCTCTCAAGACCTCCTGGAATACGACGCCCAGGAATCGACTTCCGTGCGGGAGAGTGAGCACACCGAACAAGCCGTTATCCGGGACGAAAACCGCCGCAAACAATTCAAGTACCGCCAGCGAAAAGAAAAGGAAGACGAAGAACAAAAACCCAAAGAAGCCGGCGCGCAGCATATCGATTTGCAGGCATGACCCCTGTCCCTTAATCAAGGGATAATTGTTAATTGTCAATTGTCAATTGTTAATGGTTAATTATTAGGAAAAAATCTTAGCACGGTATGATGATATCATTAAAAAGGAAAACGATTATTGGCCGCGGGAAACCGAAAACCCGGCAAGGGAGATCGCTAATCCTGCAAAGTAAGTGAAAAAGCGCCTTTGGGAAGTCATTCTCATGGCAAATTAAGATAAATACGCTGCGTGGGAAAACTACTTCTGTGCGTAGCGAAACTATATTTGTGCGCGGCGAAACTACTTTTGTGCGCGGGAGAACTATATCTGTGCGCGGGGAAACTACTTTTGTGCGCGGGGGAACTTTATCTGTGCGCGGGAGAACTTTATCTGTGCGCGGGGAAACCACTTTTGTGCGCGGGAGAACTATATCTGTGCGCGGGAAAACTACTTTTGTGCGCGGGAGAACTTTATCCGTGCGCGGGGAAACTATTTCATTGTGCGGGCAGTCATTATCATTGTGCGGGAGGTCTTTGCCGTTGCGCGGGAGGACATTTTACAGGGAGCGAATTAGGTGATTGGGTGACATTCAAATAATTGACTCCCGGAGATATTCGCCCAAATCCTTGAACGATTAACCAAACGAATTCCCGGCTTATTCGAGACTGGACAAATACCTTCCCTCGCTTCCCATGCCTGGCGCCTTATTCACAAAACAATATATTAAAAAGGCGAGGCAAAGAGCCCCCGAATGACTTTTCCTGCCTGTCCTTTTTTTATACCGACCTGTGTGTTTTATGCCGATTAAACATTTTAAAATAAAAAGGATTCTGACCTCGCAGGAGTATTGGAGTGATTTTTATTTAAAAAAATGGTACAATATAGTTTAAAAGTTGAGGGACTTTCTGAATGACCAAAGAAATTGCCGTTGTTGATCTGTTTGCTGGTGCTGGTGGCTTATCGGAGGGATTCCATAAACAAAATTACAAGATGGTGGCATATATTGAGAAAGACAGGTATGCCTGCGACACTTTATTAACTCGGCATATCTATTGGCAATTGACCCGGCAAAAAAAAAGAAGTGACTATCTGGAGTATCTAAAAGGCAAAATCTCAAAAGATGAATTTCATGATTACCTGGAAGGGTGCAACCCGGTTATTAATACTGAAATCACGCAAGATACGCTTCCTATGATCGAAGAGAAAATCCGGGGAAATATGAAACAGATGGGCATCAAAAAAATAGACCTGTTTATTGGTGGTCCCCCATGCCAGGCTTATTCCTTAATCGGGAGGGCCAGAGACCCCTACAAAATGGAAAAGGATCACAGAAATATCCTCTACAAATATTATGTAGAGCTTTTAAAAGAATTCCGCCCAAAAGCATTTATATTTGAAAATGTACCTGGAATTTTAAATGCGGGAAAAGGCAAACTTTTCGAAGATGTGCGCAGTTTGTTTGAAAGAGCTGGATATAAGATTGAAATACAAACACTGGACTCCTCTGATTTCCTGGTATTACAAAAACGGTTGAGAGTTATCATGATTGGTTGGCAAAAAGATTATTCCCTGAAATATCCTGAATTCAAAGCCATTAAGCACCATTATACCGTTAAAGAACTATTAAATGACTTACCACCTTTACAAGCCGGTAAAATCATTGAACGTGGAGAATATACCACACCGGAACCGGGAGAATATCTTAACAAAATGGAGATTAGAAAGCCTGATGACATTTTGACCCAGCATATTTCACGACCCTTGACCACCGTTGACAGAGAAATTTATAAAATAGCCATTCGGAAGTGGAATGAAGAAGGACGGCGATTACGATACGATGACCTGCCCGAACGGTTGAAAACGCATAAAAACCGGAAATCATTTCCGGATAGATTTAAAGTTGTCGCCGCCGATTTACCCTATTCACATACAGTGGTTGCCCACATATCGCAAGACGGTCATTATTATATACATCCTACCGACAGCCATGTGCGATCAATAACCGTTCGCGAAGCAGCCAGGTTACAATCGTTTCCTGATGATTATTTTTTTGAAGGTCCCCGGACATCCATCCTGGCCCAAATTGGCAATGCCGTACCGCCCTTGATGGCAGAAAATATTGCAAAAATAATTAGAGACGAATATTATGAATGAGAAAAAGAGTGATACATACCGTATAAGGCCTGCCGGAAGACACCTTTTAACCATTGGCAGCGAATTGATTAAGGATCGATATGCGGCTGTGGTTGAATTGGTAAAGAATGCCTTTGATGCTGATTCACCCGAAGTTCAAATTACTTTTTTTGGTTTTGATGCAGAAGAAGCAGAAAAGGCAGGGGGATTTGTTAAAATTGAAATAAAGGACAAAGGTCATGGAATGAGTCATGATGATGTGGTTAATAAATGGCTGGTTCCATCTACTGATGATAAATTAAAAAGAAAAATAAGTCCCCAAGGACGAAAATTGCAAGGGAGAAAAGGTATCGGTCGTTACGCCGCCTCTATTCTTGGTAATGATCTCTTGTTGGAAACAGTAAATGAAAAAAATGAATTGACAACCCTTTATGTGGAATGGAAAGCATTCGAAAACTCAGAATATCTCGAAGATGTTGAAGTACTGGTAGATTCTATTATAACCGATAGAAAAAAAGGTACTACCCTTATTATTTCTGGAGGAAAAGAACATCTTGAGCAGTGGACGGAAAATGAAATAGCCAAACTTAGATTTGAACTCAAAAAATTATTGTCCCCTGCTTTTATGCATGAAGACCCAAAAAAATCGGATGAGCCTGATGAAATCAATTCCCATTTTGATATCAGGTTGGAGTTTAAAAATTTTCCGGTCCCCGCATACCAGAATTTCTATGAAATTGTTGAGCCTTACCCCCTATTGGAACTTTATGATTACCGTATTTGGGGGATCGTATCAAAGGAGGGAAAAGCACGATTAACCTTTCATAATAACAGGATATTCAATTCAAAAGAAGAAAAAATCGAATTTACAGTCAACCTTACTTCCAGAAAAGATATCGACATGGATTATTGCGGCGAAGTTGAACTTGATTTCAGAGTTTATGACAGGGAAAAGGACTCTATAGATAATCTCATTAATAAAGGGTTGAAAGACCCGGTAAGTAAAAAACCATTGACCCGAACAGAGGTTAAGGAATTGCTAAATAACTATAATGGTATTGGCGCCTATCGTAATGGTTTCCGCATAAGACCCCTTGGAGATCCCGGTTATGATTGGTTGGAGCTTGATAAACTGCGCGTCCAAAAGCCTGCAATGAAAATCGGGTGCAATCAGGTTATCGGTTTCATTCAGATTCAGTCGGAAGAAGAATCCTTGCTGCTGGAAAAAAGCGCAAGGGATGGATTGAGAGAGAATAAACAATATAATGGCCTGAAAGAAATTAGCAAGAAGGTAATTCAAAGGCTTGAAGAAAAAAGATATGATTATAGAAAAAAGGCAGGACTTGGAAGGGAAATTGAGAAACTGGAAAAAAGTATACAAAAACTATTCGATTTTGATAGCCTTAAAACAGAGGTGAAAGAACGATTGGCGTCACATGGTATGGGAACTGAAATTCAGTCATCTATTATTGATTTAATTGAAAAAAAGGAATCAGAGAATAATAAAACAGTTGAAGAATTGCGTAACGCTATTGCCATTTACCAGGGGCAGGCAACCTTAGGTAAAATAGTAAACATTATCCTTCACGAGGGGCGCAGCCCATTAAATGTAATAAAAAATGAAACCGATGCAATTCTGGATTGGACTAAACGCCTTTCAAAAGAGATTCAACTGATTGATCGTATTTGTGAAAGCCTGGGAAAAATTGGAGAACGTTCAAAGATTTTCGTAGAGTTATTTAGAAAACTTGATCCACTGGCATCAAGGAAAAGGACCAAAAAGAAAGAATTCACACTATGTAGTACCATTGATGATGCATTCCAGGTATTTAAGAATGAATTAAAATTATGTAAGATCGATTCCCATATAAAATGCAGTAAAGAGATTAAAATATATGGCTGGAGAGAAGACTTTTTGGTTATTTTTTCCAATCTAATCGATAATAGCATATATTGGTTAAACACAATTGAGAAAGCCGACAAAGAAATAAGAGTAGAGGTGTACAGGGAAGGAGATGAGGTTATAATTGATTTTATTGATAATGGGCCGGGAATCGAGAAAGAATTGATTGATAGTATGATCATCTTTGATCCTGAATTTAGCCGTAAAACGGAAGGGGGTTCAGGGTTAGGATTGGCAATTTCCGGTGAAGCGATAAGCCGTAATAATGGGGAGCTAAAAGCCATTTATTTTGAAGATGGTGCTTTTTTCAGGTTGAGTGTAAAAAGAGAGGAAATATGAACAGCAAAGAAACACTAAAGCTATTGCTGGTTGAAGATAATATCGATGAAATAAAGGCGTATAAAAACAACATTGAAAACTTTTCCATAGACAATAACATTGGCATAGATATCCAGGTTGAGAAAAGTTTGGAAGATGCGCTTAAAGCTATCTCAAACCATTTTGATGCCGCCATTGTCGATATTAAATTGGAAGGCGATAAACCAGGCAGTGAGCCAGGTGGACAAACTCTTATTAATAAACTTCTCAAAGAATTTAGAATTCCAACCTTTGTTTATACCGGGACGCCTGCCTATTTTGAACATATCGAAAATAAAGAAAATATTCTTTTTAGAAAATATGTGAAAGTTGAAGTAGGAATAAAAGAGATTTTGAATAAGATAAAATTAATATTCGATTCCGGGATTACAAAAATTATCGGCAGAAGGGGGCTGATAGAAAAAAACTTAGATATGATATTCTGGAACCATATTGCCGATAATCTTGACGAAGAATACCTTTCATCTGATTCAGAAAAAAAAATTCTTAGATATATCACTGCACATCTTCATGAATATCTTGATCTGGATGAAAGTGGTAATTTTGAAAAATATACTCCCAATGAAGTATACATTCATCCTCCCATCAATCCAAGAGTCCACACGGGAAATATTCTAAAGGGGAAAAATACCTCTGAATATTTTATTGTTCTAACTCCTGCATGCGATCTGGCTCAAAAAAAAGCAAAAAGCATTGTTATAACTCCCATTGGAAACTTTAAAACTGACGGAATAATTAAACAAAAAATGAATGAAATAAAAAATACAAAAAAATCCATTGAAAAAGAAAAAGGGGGGGAAGATGTTTTGAAGAAACAACTTACAGATGCGGAAAATATTTTGGAAAAGATTATTGGGAATAACTATTCTCCCAAATACTATTTCCTTCCATTTTCGACTTGTTTCGATGGTGGCTTGATTGATTTCCAGAAATTAATCACAGTCAACCAAAAAGATTTAGAAGAAAAATACGAATCTAAAGTTTCGGTGACTGCACCGTTTCTAAAGGATATCATCGCACATTTCTCTTTTTATTATTCACGGCAGGGAGCCCCTGATCTCGATAAGGAAAAGATTTTAAGAAAACTAACGTCAGAGGACTCTTTATGAAGTCTGTCTCTGGAGAAATTTTTGCGCAGAGCATTAAATTTTATAGAAATTACCCCTGGCGACAATACAGCGATCCCTACCGCATCATGATCGCCGAATTCATGCTCCATCGAACTCGCGCCCCCCAGGTTGCGCCCATTTACCAGGAATTCATTAAGAACTATCCGGACGTAGAAGCCCTGGCCAACGCCGATGAAAACGATATTAAAAATATTACGAAACACCTTGGCCTACACTGGCGCAGCAGCCACTTTATTAAAGCGGCCAGGTATGTCCAGGAGTATTTCAATGGCGATTTCCCCGGTACCCGGGAAGAGTTGAGAAAAATTCCCGGCGTGGGTGATTATGTGGCAGGCGCCATTCTAACCATATGCTTTAATAGACCCGAATACGTCATTGACAGCAACATTGCCAGGTTTATTAACCGGTTCTACGGCCTGAACCTTAAAGGAGAAATCAGACGAAAAAAACAAATCATCGACAAAGCAAAGGAACTCTTCAATATCGATGAACCCGGAACCTTTCTATTTGCCATTCTAGATTTCACATTTAAAATATGCAGCGTCAGGTCACCGGATTGCTCCAATTGTGTTTTAAATTCCCATTGCAAATACTTTACGTAGACGGGACAGGTCACCGCTGCCCTGGGAACGCTCGGGCAAAATAATACCGAAGCCAAACTGATCGAAAGATAAAAAATGAAAAAGGGACACGCAAGAATGCCTCTAAAACTCATCTTTACCAGTTAAAAAATCAAAACCATTTTATAGAGCCAGTTTAGAGTAAAATCCGAAGCACGAGATCAAGAGAGAAATCACAAACTCAGACCTCCTATGAAAATAGCCACCAAGGCACCAAGGCACAAAGGCACACCAAGAGGTTTATTATAAAAAAATCCTTGGTGTCTTGGTGCGCCGTCTCCTGGCAGCAAAGATTTTCATTGTCTCCGGGCGACGGGTCACGATGAGCCGTCATGATTGGCTGTCCCTTTTTTTGCCCCTTTATTTAATAAAATTGAGTTTGCGCAATTTGGAACAAATTTTTTTGGTCATTTCGGAGATCATTTTTTTTTCAGTCATGCCTAAACTTTACAATTTTGAAGATGCTGTCCAGACACAAGTTTGAGTTTCCACGTCGATCAAATCGATATAGTGAAAAGTGGGGACAGGCCGATTTTTCTTCCTACAGAAAATTAAAATCCGTGTTAATCAGTGTAATCTGTGGACAGAAGTTTTTCTTCGTGTGTCTTAGCGTTCTTCGCGGCTAATTGTCCGTGTTTGTCCGTAAGGCGGGTTCTTAATGTCCGAAATAGAGGCGAATTCCCCAGTAGTAGCTTTTCCCCTGTGGATAATATACTGCTTCGGTAGGATCAAAATAAAGGATATTATTACGGACCATATCCTGTAAAAGTCCTTCCAACTCACCTGTTACTATTCCCAGGGGCGCGAAATCTTTAATATCGGCGGTTTCCTTTTTCAAAAAAACCTCCAGGATTTTTTCTTTGCGCATATCCATCCCGATATAATATTTAATCATCCCTTTGATTTTCTTTTTATAGAGGCTTAATACGTCATCGATCGGATTGTCGAAAAGTTCCGTCAATAAATACTGAATTTCCCACATGCTGCCGCCTACCGTATCCCATATTTTTTGCGCATCTGCTTCAGCCAGGGTATAATCCTTTATTTTCGAGTATTTTTCCAGGTTCAACAGCCACTCCATAACATCTTTTTTAGCGAGATAATCCACCTTATAAAACCTGGAACACTTTTTAAGTTTAGAATCGGTAAACACGGTATTTAAGAAATACCCGTCCGAAGAAGCGATGATAATGTGGGCCAGGTGGGCCTGTTTGGTCATGGCCACGAAAAAATTAAATAACGCCATAATCAATTGACGTTCTTTGTCATTATCGAGGTAAATTTTATCCAGGGCCTGGAGTTCGTCGATGATTAAAACCGGTTTAATCCCTTGCCGGGTAAGTTCCAGTAATTCTGCTTTCATGACTTTAAAAGGATCGGCCCGTTTTTCCAGGATTTTCTTTTCCACGGTGGAGTCGATTTTAAAAAAACCGACATTAATGTTAGATGACAGGGTTTCTTTTTTTTCTCCTTTTGTTTCAACACGAAAAAAAGTTTTAAGAAAATCTTCATATACATTGGTAAAAATTTCTCGCAAATCCAAGAACTTAACATTCAATTTTTGTTCCTTTTGGATTTGTTCGAGGAATCTGTAGAGTAGGGTTGTTTTTCCCGAAGATTTCGGGCCGTGGACAAAAAGAATTTCCGAAGGTTGTTTATCAATAAAAAGCCCTAAATCAGTCAGTTCTTTTTGTCTATCGATAAAGGCGACATACTGGCGATAAGGTTCGTTCTCTTCTTTCATAAAAGAATTATAACATGCCCGGATTTTTTAATCAACTGCCAATGATGTCTGAATTTACCGCCAACTATTGCCTTCGGCGACCAGGAACCCCAGGTTATTCAAATCCCTGGCCATATTGAAAATTGGCCTGTCCCGTATCCTATCACGTTATTTCTTCTTTTTTCGTTGATAGATATCCTGGGGCGTTTTTCTTCCCGAAGGCGTTCTGTCGAAGTCTTTATCAAAGCTCACTACGGTGAAGTTGAACTTTTGAGCTGCTGTGAAAATAGCCACCAAGGCACAAAGGCACAAAGGAACACCAAGAGGTTTATTATAAAAAAATCCTTGGTGTCTTGGTGCGCTGTCTTTTGGTGGTAAAGTTTTCATGATCTCCGGGCGACGAGTCACGATGAGCCGTCATGATTGGCTGTCCCTTTTTTTCCCCCTTTATTTAATAAACTTGAGTATGCGCAATTTGGAACAAATTTTTTTGGTCATTTCGGAGATCATTTTTTTATAAGTCATGCCTAAACCTTCCAATTTTGAAGATGCTGTCCAGACACAAGTTTGAGTTTCCACGTCGATCAAATCGATATTGTAGAACATGACAATACTACCACTTTCGTTATAGGAAGGCGAGGAAGCGACAGATGTCCCTTGGTATTGAATTTCTTGATCTCTGAAATCCACCACCAGGTAACCATCGAATCCATTTTGTTTAAGTATCTCGAAGATTTGTTGTTCCGAATATTTACGGGTTGGGAATAGATAATTGGTTGAAATATCGGCTTTGAGATTGGAGGCGCATCGGTTTAATACATGCACCAGGGCCAATTCAGCTTTGGTTTTGTGAATCATTCCCCGTTCCAGGCAATTGACAAGGATTCTATTAAATTCTTTATTTGGAGCCTGGGGATCTACATAATCTTTGATTTTAACCTCAACGCATCCTGCTGTCATTGCTATTACCGCCGACAAGACTACTGCAAATACAACATGTTTACTATTAAACGTCACATTTCTCATATTATTCTCCTTTTAAAAATTTTTGGTTCACCATTGCGCCAATGAACTGATGGACCTAAGTAAATTTTCTAGGCAATCGCTTTGCCAGTTCTATTTGAAAAGAATGTCCTTTCCGAGGTACATTTTTCCACATGACGGCGCATGAATCGCCCTCATTACCCCCGATATCCCGATCTCGTCATAGGAAATTTTTCCTGCCTGTCCCGTATCCACGTAATCCCAGCGCTTATGAGTTTGAAATTTTTTTTCATTTGTGATATAAAGGGGCTATGGAATATCTATTAGAAGAACGAATCGGCGACCCGGAATTATTTACCGGCAGAAAAGAAGAACTGGTATACTTTTTAAAATGGATTACCGGCGTCAAAAAAAGACAATCCCAGAGCACCGCGCTCCTTGCCCGCCGCAAAATGGGAAAAACAGCCATCCTGGAACGGCTTTTCAATATCACATTCTCAAACAACAACGGCATTATCCCATTTTACTATGAAATCAAAGAAACCAAAATGTGGATAGGCGATTTTTGCAAGGATTTTTTTCTTACCTTTATTTACCAGTACATCGCCTTCAAAACGCGAAAATCAGAGTACCTGAAACCGGAAAACACTACCGATTTTGATAAAGTAATCGAAATCGTAAGAAAAGAAGGACTTGATTATCTCGTAGGGATTCTTGAAGGCGCCGCCCATGCCGTGGCCCACGAAGAAGTCGATATCCTCTGGAATATTGCACGAGAGGCCCCTCAAACGATTGCTTTCAGGCAAAAGGAATTCATTGTCCAGATGATCGATGAATTCCAGTTTTTAAACGCCATGATCTACCTGGATAAAAACAAAAAGGAGGTAGCCAATACCCTTGCCGGGGGCTATCTAAGTACAGCCGAAAGTAAAATCGCGCCGTTACTGGTTTCCGGGAGCTGGGTCGGCTGGTTGATGTATGAATTAATGACCATGTTGCCGTCACGGTTTCGATATTATTACCTCGGCAATATGCCCGAAGACGAAGCAGTCGAAATGATATATAACTATTCCCAACATTTCGAGGTTCCCGTTACGGAAGAGACCGCGTATTTGATGGCCCAAATGGCGGAAGGCAGCCCCTTTTATATCAGTTCCATCATTCGTTCTTCGATTCGAAACAAAGACCTTACTACGGCAAAAGGGCTTACTGATGCATTGGAATATGAAACCCTGGATAATCGCGGCGTGATTAAATTAACCTGGATGGAATATATAGCCGGGGCATTTCCCCAGATCAACGACCGGAATGCCAAGAATGTGGTTCTTCATCTATGCAAAAATCGGGACCGGGAACTCACACGGGAAGAAATCCGCCTAGATTTGAAACTCGACATGACCGACGGCGAATTAGAGAAGAAACTCAAAGCACTGGTCAAATCCGATATTATCGAACAGGGGCAAACGGATTTCGATTACCGGGGGGTAAGGGATAATATTTTCGACAAAGTATTCCGGGGTGTGTATGAAAAAGAGATACGGCAATTTGATATCAAGACCATCCGGAAGGAGTATGGGCAGGAATTTGAAAAGCTGAAAACCCAATACGACAGCCTGCTGGGAAAGTATAATAACCAGAAAGGTTTATTTGCCGAGTATTTGATTA
>JAUPLE010000934.1 GCA_030837085.1 Acidobacteriota bacterium
CATGACATCCAATAATATCAGGTCCGGTTTGATCAGTGGGACCATTTCCAGTACCTGGCGGCCATTACCGGCTGCCGCAATTCGGTATTCTTCCTTTTTTAAAATATTACATACGATCTCCAAATTCCGCGGTACATCTTCCGCTACCAATATTAAAGGCTTGGGTTTGTTGGACTGCGGGGAACTAGGATTCTCCATTATTTTTCTCCTCATGCTTACTAATCACAGACCCCTTCCCCGCAAGATCCGCAATCTCTTTAACCAACTCCGGGAAATATGCCAGGATTTGGGCCACCTTTAGCATGTCATAACTTTGCACTGCTTTCAACAAGCGGGTTCCCCAATCTCCCAACATCTTTAGGCCGTACCGGTCCCCCAATTCCCGGATTTCCATTGAAAACTCTTCGATCTCATCCAGTAAAAATGTTTTGCTTATTCTTTCCCACTGCCGGGTTAAATCCCCTTTCAGGATGATGGCCAACCCTGGGAGTTTTTCCTTTAACTCCGCCGGCATTAACTCAGGCGGTAGGTTCTGATCCCCAGGAACAACACCTCCAGGGCTTGCCGCGCTTGCCGCGCTGGCCACACCCTGGGAAGACATAGAAAAGGGCAAGAATCGTATCACCTGGCTGATGAGTTCCAGTTTGCTCACCGGCTTTTTCAAATAACCGTCGCTGCCGGACTTTTTAATTGCTATCTCTTGTTCTTTCATGGCTGAGGCCGTGACGGCAATCACCGGGATGGATTTCAGTTGCGCATCGGCCTTCAAGATCAAGGTAGCTTCATAACCATCCATCACCGGCATTTTCACATCCATCAAAACCAGGTCCGGCCTATGTAGTTTCACCATCTCCACCGCCTCCAGGCCGTTTTCCGCTTCCAGGATGGTTAGCTCCGGGTAATCCAGGAATTTTACCAATAACCGGCGGTTGTATAGTTTATCATCCACTACCAGGATAGTGGCTTTTCCCAATTGGATATTATTAATATCCAGGGGGCTGCTGATGTTTTCAGGCTCCTTATACTTTTCCGTTTGCGTAGATATTTGGATATTTTTCAGGTGCACCTGGAAGATACTGCCCTCCCCTTCTTCGCTTTGCACCGAAATCTCGCCGCCCATCATCTCAGTCAGACGACGGGTAATGGCCAGGCCAAGGCCGGCCCCGCTGTATTTCCCGGCCCGGTGTCCTTTGACCTGGCCAAAGGCTTCGAAAATCGATTGCAATTGATCCGGGGGAATACCAATCCCGGTGTCTTGTACGGAAAAAATAATATCCACGAACCCGGGCCTTATAGTAACACCGGGTTCTCCTCGACGGACCGAAAGTTTTATAAACCCGGACTCAGTAAACTTAACGGCGTTACCTACCAGGTTAAAAAGAATCTGGCGTATACGCAAACTGTCCATCAGCAGCGATTCGGGTAAAGTGGGGGCCACTTCGATTTGAAAGTCCAGGCCATTTTCTTTTACTTTGTTGGAAAATATGTGACGGATTTCATTTAATATAGAGGAAGGATTAACCGGTTCCAATTGCAATTCCATTTTCCCTGCTTCAATCCTGGACAGGTCGAGGATATCGTTAATCAGCCCCAGGAGCGTCTTCCCGCTGGAGGAAATGGCTTCCAGGTAATGCTTATGGTGTTTATCGGTAATTTCGGTTTCCAGGATATCGGTGAATCCCAGGATGGCGTTCATGGGGGTGCGGATTTCATGACTCATATTGGCCAGGAATTCGCTCTTCGTCCTATTGGCCTTTTCGGCCATTTCTTTGGCCTGGAGGAGTTCGGAGGTCCTTTCCACGACCCTGGATTCCAATTGTTCCAGTATCCTGGCCCTGGCTAACGCCGATACGGCATGTTCCCTGAAACGGGAGAGTTTTTGAATATCTGACTGGTCGAAAGCCCGCTCATCGGTCATACTGTCCAATACCAGGAAGCCTTCTATTTTTCTATCGATAACCAACACCATGACCAGCATGGATTTGGGAATAGGATACATTTTTAGCTTTTCTTCGCCGGCAATATTATTGAATTTCCGTACAATATAGACGCCTTCATCCAGTTGATCGGCGCCTTCGGTATACCGGGCCACGGCTTCCTCATAAGTTAATGAGAAGCGTTTTTCCAGCTTGCTGTCATAGCCGTGGGACGCCCCTACTCGAAAAACGTCGTGGTTCTTGTCGTGGATGAGGAAGCCGCATTTATCAGCCCGCGGGAAAAGGGCCATTGCTTTTTCTGTCAGGGAAGGAAGTAATTTCTCAATCGCTATTTCACGGTTGATGTCCTTAATCGTCCGTTCAAGAGTTTCTAATTCTTCATTTCGTTCCTTCAGGTCTTTGGTCCGTTCTTCCACCAGGATACGGAGCGTCTCCGCCCGTGCTCTTAACTGGCGCACCAGGAAGCGGTAGCCGGAAAAAGCGGCCGCCCCGGCGGCCAGGACGCAAAGTAAATAAAACCATACAGTCTGGTAAAAATAGGGTTTCAGGGAAAAAACAATCGTTGCGCCGGTGTCATTCCATATGCCGTCGTTATTGCACGCTTTTACCCGGAAGGTATAATCTCCGGGTGGGATTCTTGTATAATAAGCAGTTCTTCGCGTGCCGGCGTCAATCCAGTTGTCATCGATCCCATCTAATTTATATTTAAATAATACCCGCGAGGGTACGAGGAAACTTAAGCCGGCATAATGGATTTCAATATGTTCCGTACCTGGAGATAAAACCAGGTTTAGTTTACTTGAAAAAGGAGGCCGTAGTTTTTTTCTATCGGTGTTGATCTCTTCGATTATCACCGGGGGTATCATGCGGTTGATTTCCATATGAGCCGGATCGATCTCTGCCACACCCATAATAGTAGGAAACCAGAGTTTTCCGTCGTGGCTTTTCCAGCCGGCGGGCTGGGTGCCGCCGTTGCATTCCCTGCTTTTCATCCCGTCTTTTTCATCATAAGAAATATAATTAAAAGCATTTATTTTTTTATCTAAAAAGTTCTCCAATTCTTTCTTATTTACCCTGGAAATTCCTTTATTACAACTCATCCAAAGGAATTGCCAGTCGTCTTCCAGCACCTGGTATACGATGTCGTCAAATAATCCATCTTTAGAGGTAACGTAGTCGATTTTTCCCTGCTTCACGCGGTTCAAGCCACCCCGGGTCCCAACCCAGAGGACGCCTTCTTTATCTTTATATATGCAACCTATTATATCGTTGGACAGTCCCTGTTCTTTTCTATATATGATGAATTTCCCGTTTTTCATGCGGTTTAAACCGCCCTCGGTTCCAACCCACAGGTTACCCTCGCCATCTTCAGCGGCGGAATTCACATTGTTATCGGATAAGCCCTCCCGGGTGGTATAAGCTGAAAATTCACCATTCTTCAGCAGGCATAGTCCTCCGCCCCTGGTTCCAATCCATAGGTATCCCTGGCGGTCTTCATAGATCAATTTAAGCCTGTAATTGGATAAGTTTTCTGTTCCAAACTTGAAAATTCTTCCAGCTTTAAAGTAGTGCAGGTTTCCGCTTTCAGCCCCAATCAAGAGATTGCCTTTACGATCCTCATATAGGCAATAGACAAAGTTATTAGCTAATCCGCTGCGGGAGGTGTAAGCAGTGAAGTTCCCGTCTTTCAGGCGGTTCAAGCCGCCGCCCTGGGTGCCGATCCATAGGTTTTCCGCTCGATCTTCGTATATCACTCTAACCATATTATTGGTTAGGCCTTCCGCCGTTGTATACGGGGTGAATTTTCCATCTTTCAACCGGTTCAGACCGCCGCCGTCGGTGCCGATCCACAAACTCCGCTCACGGTCTTCATAAATAGACATTACAATGTCGCTGGATAAGCCCTGTTCCCTGGAAAAAGATGTGAATTTTCCATTGAGCAGGCGATTTAATCCACCGCCGTCGGTGCCAATCCACAGGTTTCCGTTGGAATCAATATAAATCGATCTAACAATGTTATTGGCTAATCCTTCTTTTGTCGTATAGACAACAAAACTTCCATTTTCCAGGCAGTTTAAGCCATTGTCGGTGCCAATCCACAGTTTGCCATCGCTGCCTGGGGAAATGGCTCGTACAATGTTATTGGATAATCCTTCTTGTATTGTATAGACGATAAATTTACCGTTTTCCAGGCGGTTCAAGCCTTTATTTGTACCGATCCAGAGGCTTCCGCCGAGAGCGGCGTACATTACATTTATAGTTTTATCGGATAGGCCCTCGTTTGTGGTATACCGGGTGAACTTTCCATTTTTCAGTTGGTTAAGTCCATCGCTGGTGCCGATCCATAGTATCCCGTCATTTCCTTCACAGATCGACAATACAATGTTATTGGACAGCCCATGGACAGTGGTATAGGTGAGAAATTTTCCTTCTTTAGTAAGGCAGGACAAACCTCCGTCATGGGTCCCGATCCAGAGATTTCCATCCCTATCCTCATAAAGAGCCCTTATCCAATTGGCTGAAATTTGTTCAACACTGCGGTTATCGTAGACATTGAAATGGCTGCCGTCAAAACGGACAAGACCTTCCTGGGTTCCCAGCCAGAGGTAACCGTCCCTTGTCTGGATAACAGGAGATACGGAATTTTGGGGCAGGCCCTGTTCAATTCCCCATACGTCATGGATATACTGGGTTATTTGTTTACTCGTATCCAGGGGAAACCCGGGAATAGGTGGTAATACGATTGCTAAAATAAGAACAGTAAATAATAAGGCAGCAAATTTTTTTTGTTGTATCATTTTCCAACCCGGTTAAATGATTGTAGGATTAATAGTATCATAATCCAATGAAAAATAAAAGGCGATTACGGCACAAAAACCTTCTGCTTGATTTTCATCGCCCCCGCGAACAACCTTTGCCTGATTGAAACTTCCTGCTGGAGAAAGGCACGAATATTGACAAAGAGATTCTTTACACTGAAATCAAGATGATAAAAATGGGTCTTGTTCCCCCGGTCGGGGCGAGCTTTTTCGAAAAACCTGCAATAAAGCTCAATGGGTGGCGCCTGTTCTGCCTGGACCTTCGGGACTATTTTTATGCGGGGATAGTTGACAATTTTATCCATTCATCTTATTATTAAACCATGACAGCCGAAAAAACCGGAAAAAAAACTTTTAATACCGCGGGCTTGTGTTTCCCGGAAAAGCACTATATGGTCGATCCATTAAAACGATTGGCCGAAGTAGAAAAATTAATCAAAGAAGAACTCTATTTCACCCTGCATGCGCCCAGGCAAACAGGGAAAACCACTTATCTTCATGCCCTGGCCCGGAAACTCAACTCCGAAGGCATATACATCGCCCTTGTGGTTTCTTTCGAGGAAGCCGGTTACAGCAGTATCACGGTTAAAGAAGCAAACGATAAGCTGATAAACAGTATTTACCAATTTTCCCTTATCCAATTGCCTGGGGAATTAAGGCCGGAATCGCCAACGGGAAAACATTACGAAGGTTTAAAAGAGTACCTGCAAAACTGGTCTACAAACCAGGTTAAACCGATTGTTCTTCTGATCGATGAAATCGATGCGTTATTGGACGATGTGTTGATTTCCATACTTCGGCAATTGCGGTCCGGGTATCAGAATAGACCGAAATACTTTCCCTCTTCCGTAGCCCTCGTGGGTTTGCGAGATATAAGAGAATACAAAGCTAAAATCCGCGAGGGGCAAACCTCATTAGGCACGGCCTCCCCCTTTAACGTTAAATCCGAATCGCTTCTTTTGCAAAATTTCACCAAACAAGAGGTATTTGAACTATTGGAACAGCATACCCAGGCCACCGGCCAGGTATTCGGCGGCGCGGAGAAAGAAGAAATCTTTTACCTCTCCAATGGCCAACCCTGGTTGACCAATGCCCTGGCCAGGCAGATCGTATCTAAAATATTGGCGGATGATTATTCCAAAGAAATAACCGTCGATATTGTAAAAGAAGCTAAAACACAGTTGATTTTGCGGCGGGATACCCACCTGGACAGCCTGGTAGACAAATTAAAAGAAGACCGGGTGAAACGAATCGTCCAGGCCATCATCAATGGGGATAGCCTTGAATTCAACATATTGGAAGATGACGTCGTTTATGTCCGGGACCTGGGGATCGTTTCTCAAACATCACCCTTGAAATTTGCCAACCCGATTTATGCGGAGATCATCCCACGAATTATGGCTTTCCCCATGGAAGCTTCTATTCCAATGGAAATCGAGACGCCCTGGTTCGTGAACCCGGACGGTACATTGGACATGGAAAAGCTGTTGAAAGAATTCCAAAAATTCTATCGGCGGAACAGTGGGGCCTGGTTGGATAGGTTCGAATACAAAGAATCCGCGCATCATCTATTGTTGATGGCATTTTTGCAGCGGGTTATTAATTCCGGGGGCGAGATCATCCGGGAAATGGCGCTAGGCAACGGTCGCATCGATCTGCTGGTAAAATTCGGGAAACAGGAATTTGCCCTGGAATTAAAAATCAAACGGGACGAATACACTATCGAGGACGGCAAAGAGCAATTGAGCCGGTACCTGGATCGCTTGGGGCTAAACGAAGGCTACCTGGTGATATTTGATCCCGCAGAAAAGAGCTGGGCAGAGAAACTCTATTTCACCCTTCTTCCCATGGGCAATAAAACTATAATAATGGTGGGATTATAGGGCTATAAGGCTTTTGGAAATGGCCTGCCTGATTTCTTCAGGGGCTAAGGCATACCCCTCACGGGATACTGAACTTACAAACTCTCGATGACTCCTTCCTTCACGATAATCCGGCTCCAGCCGCGGATGCTTTAAATACCGTTCCATGAGCTCGATATCTTCCGATACATTTAAAACGGCATGATAAAAAACCAGGTCCTTGTTCCGATAGATAGAAGAACCTAAAATCTTCCTGTCCCGGATACAAACATCGGATATTCCCTCTGCCCGGAGTTCCTTTACCCCTAATCCATGCAAGACGTTTATAATCATCTCATTGTAAGTCTTGAAATATAACCGCGGCGCCCGGAATGTATCCCCTCTTTTCAATATGGAAACGACTACCATACGCGGTGACAAGACCACGGCCTCTCCCCCTGACGGCCTCTTGTATATGGGAATATTGTCTTCTAAAATATTTTCCATATGAAGAGAGAATTCGACAAAATTACTCTGCCCCAATACGGAACAGAGAAAAGCGGGAATCCATACCATAAAACGGGCAGAAAGCGGTTCCCCCCGCAGCAGATCAATATCCGGGAAGTCGTATTCCTTAATTACTATTCCCGGGGGGTTATTTATGGATGGCCTGGTCAAAAGCATCGTATCCTGCCTCCATG
>JAUPLE010000935.1 GCA_030837085.1 Acidobacteriota bacterium
ATGATGGAACGTTCGGTGGAGATGATTGCCAGTATCCTGGGGATATTAAAATCCGGCGGTGCTTATATGCCCATTGATCCCAAATACCCGGAAGAGCGAATCGATTACATGCTGAAGGACAGTGGGACTGAATTGCTGGTTAATTTTAGTAATTCAGTAGAAGAAGGTAAGAAGGTGAGAAGGTGGGAAGGTGAAAAAATTCTTTTAGAAGAAATTTTCCAATCCCCCAAAAATACTACTCACCCTCTCACTTTTTTACCCTCTTTCCATGAAAATTCTTCAAATATCGCCTATATCATTTACACATCCGGTACTACAGGTCAGCCAAAAGGATCGCTGATCGAACATCGGAATGTTGTCCGGCTGCTCTTTAACGATAAATTCCGATTCGAATTCACAGACAACGATGTATGGACACTGTTTCATTCTTTTTGTTTCGATTTTTCCGTTTGGGAGATGTATGGTGCCTTGCTGTACGGAGGGAAATTGGTTATAGTGCCTAAAATGGTAACCAGGGACACGGCTGAGTTCCTAGAACTTTTGACGAAAGAGGCTGTTTCCGTATTAAACCAGACGCCCCTCGCCTTTTATAATTTGATAAATGAAGATATAAACTCCCGGCAAGCGGGTAAGAAATTATATATAAAATATGTCATCTTTGGCGGAGAGGCCCTGAATCCGTTAAAATTGAGTGATTGGCAAAAAAAGTATCCCCAAACCAGGCTTATCAATATGTTCGGCATTACAGAAACCACCGTTCACGTTACCTATAAAGAGATAAACGAAAAGGATATGGAATTAAACATTAGCAACATCGGTAAGCCGATCCCGACATTAAGCACCTATATATTGGATAAATATTTAAAACCGGTTCCTGTTGGGGTGGCGGGAGAGATATGTGTAGGAGGCGATGGGGTTGGCAGGGGATATTTAAATCGAGTAGAGTTAACGGAAGGAAAATTTATAGAAAACCCATACCGGTTGGGTGACTGTTTGTATCGATCGGGCGATACGGCCCGGTTCCTGGAAAATGGAGACATAGAATACTTAGGCCGTATCGATCACCAGGTGAAAATACGGGGATTCAGGATAGAGCTGGGAGAGATAGAAAACCGGTTATTGAAACATGAAGATATAGATGAAGCGGTAATAATAGATAGAACCGATGAAAAGGGTTATAAGTATCTGGCTGCGTATATTGTGACCCGTAAAACCATCGACGCGGCGGAATTAAAAAATGTACTTTCAGTATCTCTGCCGAGTTATATGATTCCAACTTATTTTGCTGCGATAGATAATATCCCGTTAACTCACAATGGAAAAATAGACAGGAAAGCATTGCCAGAACCTGGAATCGATTCTAATTCAATCAATTATGTCCCTCCCCGCGATGGGGTTGAAATAAAAATGGTGGAAATATGGTCGGCGTTACTGGAGATTAAAAAGGAGAAAATTGGCGTCCTTGATAATTTTTTTGAATTAGGTGGACATTCACTTCGCGCTACTATCCTGTCAGCACAAATACAAAAACAATTTAATGTGAAGTTACCGCTGATAAAAATATTCGAATCGTCTACGATAAGGGAGCTGGCGCAGTTTGTAAAGGAATCTAAGCAAGAAATATTTTCAGTCATCGATTGCGTCGAAAAAAAAGAGTACTATGAACTATCCTCGGCGCAGAAGCGTCTATATTTTCTTCAGCAAATGAATCCTGAAAGTACCAGTTACAATATTCCCCGGATTTTACCTCTTGGAAAAAATGTAGAAAAAGACAAGCTTGAATCCATTCTCAGGAAAATAATCGCAAGACATGAAAGTTTAAGAACATCCTTTACCAGGGTGAATGATGTCCCCGTTCAAAAGGTACACCCTCTGCATGAGATAAAATTTGACATGGAGTATTATGATTTTACAAAGAAAGGGAATGACATTCATGAGTTGGCGTTCGTAATTCAAAAATACTTTATAAAACCTTTCGATCTCAGTAAGGCTCCCCTAATTCGTTCCGGGTTAATAGAACTTCTTGATCATTATTATTACTGGATAGTAGACGTTCATCATATCGTATCTGATGGGACATCTCATACGATTCTTACAGAGGATTTCTTATCTTTTTATAATAACAATGAATTGGCGCCGCTGAAACTTCATTATAAAGATTTTTCCGAGTGGCAGAATCGATTGCATGAAACCGGTGAGATACAGGAGCAAAAAAAATATTGGCTGGAGTTGTATAAGGAAGAAATTCCCCGTTTGGATTTGCCGACAGACTATAAGAGACCGGATTTTTTTACGTTTGAGGGCAATCATTATGGATTTTGGATTGAACAAGAAGAAGCAGAAAAATTCATTAAAACAAGCGTCGACCAGGGTGGTACATTATATATGAATATGCTTGCAGCGCTTAATACATTGTTTTACATCTATACAGGCCAAACAGATATCATAATCGGAACAGTGATAGCAGGGAGAAGGCATATCGATCTCCAGGGGGTAGTGGGGATGTTTGTCAATACGCTTGCCATGCGGAATTACCCGGAAGGCGAGATGTCTTATGATGCATTTAGAAAGGAAGTAATCGCGTACAGTATCGATAGTTTTGAGAACCAGGATGTCCAGTTTGAGAATTTAGTCGACGACTTGGAGCTAGAGAGGAACCTGTCCGGGAACCCCTTGTTCGATGTAATGATGGTAGTTCAAAATTTCCGGAAGACCGATGAAAACGATCCCAGGGAGTTCGATTTTAATATTCAGCAGGTAGAGCATCTGTCTTCAGCGGGTAAAAGCGTTCTACCAATCGATTATACCAACAACACCTCTAAGTTCGATTTGTCATTTTTTGTGTATGAGGAAAAAGATCGGATTCTTATAGATGTAGAATATTACAGCCCCATTTTTAAACAAGAAACTATCGAACGTTTTGCCCGACATTTGAAAAACATGATAAAAATAGTGAACGCAAATCCATTAATCACATTGGATGCGATTGATATCATCGATTATGAGGAAAAAAGGACTTTGATCTTCGAATTTAATAATACAGGCGCCGCCTTTCCCAGTGAAAAAGCAATTATTGATTTGTTTGAAGAACAGGTGGTAAAGACCCCTGATAAGACGGCAGCGGTAATGAAAGAAAATGGCTTGACATATAAGGCTCTTGATGAAGAGTCCAACCGGGTGGCCGGATATTTATTTCATGAAAAAAAGGTAAAATCCGGGGATTTTATAGGATTGTTTATGGACCGATCCCTGGACATGATGATCGCGTTATTTGGAATTTTGAAAGCTGGCGGAGCTTATGTGCCGTTAGACCCGGATTTACCGATAGAACGGATAAAGTACATGATAGAGGATGCCTGTATTGGACTTCTCATAGCGGAGAAAAAATTACTTAGAGATTTAAATCGGTTGCAATGGGAATGTAAGTCTCTTCATAGTTATTTGTGCATAGATAGTATGGATGTTCAAAATGAGGATGAGCTAGAGCGAAATGAGTTGATGAATGAAGAGTTGTGGAATCATGTTGGCGAATCCGCTAAGGATGAGATAACAGGAGGGGGTTGGGTAAGTAGTTATACTGGAGAGACAATATCGAGAAAGGAAATGGATGAGTATGCGGATAATGTCTTGAAGAAATTAGAACCGTTTCTTCACTCCGGTAAGAGAGTACTGGAAATTGGCTGCGCATCCGGTATCAGTATGTTCCGGATAGCGCCCAACGTTGGCTTTTATTATGGTGTCGATCTATCCCCGGTTATTATAGAGAGGAATAAGCTGCGAGTTGAAGTAGAAGGTCATCCAAACATTAAACTCGGCTGTTTTACCGCCCATGAAATACACCAAATAGAAGAAAAAAATTTTGATTTAATAATTATGAATAGTGTTATTTATTGTTTTAGCGGTCATAATTATTTGACGAAAGTAATTCGGAAAGCAATCGATTTGCTTGGAGATAAAGGCCTGCTTTTTATCGGTGATATATTGGACCAGGAAAAGAAAGAAGCATTAGTGAAAGATCTGATTAATTTTAAAAAGGCAAATAAAGATAAACATTATATCACCAAAACGGATTTTTCATCGGAATTATTTATTCCCAGGGGGTTTTGGGAGGATTTAACCGCAGTGTTTAAAGAGATAGAGCATGTGGAATTTTCGAATAAGATACATTCGATCGAAAATGAATTAACCATGTTTAGGTATGATGCCATATTGAAAATAAATAAGACCGGTGCTTCAATTCCGAATCCGAAAAGGAAGAAAAAAAATCAGGACGATAGGAGAAATATTTGCAATTTTCCAGGCCAAAGAGTTCATTTAACACCTTCCCCCCTTAATCCCGCCTACTTGATATATACTTCGGGTTCTACCGGTAGACCCAAAGGAGTCGTAATCGAGAATCGGTCGGTGGTGAACTTGTTATGGAGTCTATTTAAAAGTTATCCATTAGTGGAAAGTGATACCTATCTATTAAAAACTTCGATTATGTTTGATGTTTCGGTTTCAGAATTATTTGGGTGGTATTGGGAAGGCGGGAGACTGGCGATATTGGAGAAAGATGATCAAAAAGATCCCTGGAAGATAATAGAGGCAATCCAGAAGTTTGTGATAACGCACATAAATTTTGTGCCCTCTATGTTTAAACTCTTTTTAGATATATTTAACCGGGAGAGGATCGGCCGAATACCCGGTTTGAAATATATCTTTTTAGCTGGAGAAGCACTGCAACCGGAATTGGTTCAGAAAAGGTTATTAGAGAAAGATATGAAATTAATAAATTTATATGGTCCTACGGAAGGAACAGTTTATGCCAGTGGTTATTCGTTGAGTGAATGGGATGAGCGGGGGAAGATTTTAATAGGTAAACCGTTACAAAATCTATATTTGTATATCCTGGGTAAGAATCAGCGGGTACTACCTATTGGAGTAGTAGGCGAGTTGTATATCGGAGGTGAGGGTATATCCAGGGGTTACATCAATAACCCGGAATTAACCGCACAAAAATTTATTGAACCCTCCCCTGACCCCAGTTACCACTTTCCGATCTATAAAACCGGGGATCTTGCCCGATGGCAGAAGGATGGGAATATAGAGTTTTTAGGAAGACTGGACCACCAGGTAAAGATTAGGGGCTTCCGAGTTGAGATCGGGGAGATAGAGAATCAGTTATTGAAATATGCTGAAATAAAAGAATGTGTTGTTATTGCGCAAGAGGATGAAATCGGAGATAAAAATTTATGCGCCTATTTTGTTCCTCATAGAAATATTGCTATATCGGAATTACGGGAGTATCTAGTGCGGGATATCCCGGAATATATGATCCCCTCGTATTTTATTTCCTTAGAAGAAATTCCTCTAACTATCAATGGGAAAATCGATATAAAAGCATTACTGGCATTGGAAATAAAGGCAGGGGATAACTATTTAGCTCCACGCAACCAAATGGAAAAAAAATTAGCAGAAATATGGTCCGGGGTGTTATTAATGAAAAAAGAAAAAATTGGGATCGAGGATAACTTTTTTCAATTGGGTGGACATTCGTTAAAGGCCACCGTATTAATATCCAGGATATATAAAGAATTGAATGTAAAAATTCCTCTTACCGAAATATTCAAAACTCCAACATTAAAAGGAATAGCTGAATATTTAAGGCGCACAATTTTAGATAAATTCGAATCGATAGAAGCGGTTGAAAAGAAAGAATATTACCTATTATCTTCGGCACAGAAGCGTTTATATTTTCTCCAGCAAATAGATATTGAAAGTACCAGTTATAATATGCCCCAAATTCTTCCTCTTGGGAAAAATGTCGAAAAAAGCAGGCTGGAATCCACACTTAGAAAACTAATCGCAAGGCATGAAAGTTTAAGAACATCATTTATAAGTGTGAATGCCGTACCCGTTCAAAAAATACATGATCCGACTGAGATCGAATTTAAAATGGAGTATTATGATTTAACAAAGGATGGAGACGAAATTCATGATCCGGCATCCATAATCCAAAAGTTATTTATAAGACCCTTCGACCTCGGTCAAGCCCCACTGATCCGGTCAGGATTAATAGAGCTCTTTGATAATAATTATTGTTGGCTAGTGGACATTCATCATATAGTATCCGATGGAACGTCCCATACGATTCTTACAGAAGATTTTTTATCACTTTATAATAACAATGAATTGGAAGCGCTGAAACTTCAGTATAAAGATTTTTCCGAATGGCAAAATCGATTATTAGAAAGCGGGACAATAAAAGCCCAGGAAGATTATTGGCTAAACATTTTTTCCGGGGAAATTCCCAGGATGCAATTTCCCACGGACTTTAAGCGCCCGGACGTATTTACCTTTGCCGGCGATCAATATGGGTTCATGCTGAAAAGAGAAGATGCGCTAAAATTTAAATCCCTTAATAGTGTCAACCAGGGAACGCTGTACATGGGCATTTTATCTGTCTTAAGTATTTTATTCTATAAATATACCGGTCAAGAAGATATAATCATTGGCAGTGGCATTGCAGGAAGAACCCACATGGATATTCAAGGGATCGTGGGTATGTTTGTTAACACGCTTGCAATGTGGAACTCTCCGCGCGGAGAAAAAACATATGAATCTTTTTTAAGAGAAGTGATTGCCAATAGTGTCAAAGCTTTTGAAAACCAGGACGTCCAATTTGAAGACCTGGTGGAAAAAATAAACCTTGAAAGGGACCCCTCCAGGAACCCGGTGTTTGATGTTGCCATCGTAGTCCAGAACTTCAGGAAGGCAGGGGAAGATGCTCCTGTAGGAGAACATTCGGGGCAAAACGAGTGGGTGTTTTTACCGGATGACGGTCTCCCCACGATAAAATATAAAACCACTACCTCTAAAGTTGATATGACATTTTTTATTCAAGAATTGATGGAGGATGTTTTAATAGGTATAGAATATTATACCGGAATTTTTAAAGCACATACAATCAAACGCATTGCCGGGCATTTCGAAAATATTGTTAAAACTGTTATAGAAAATCCATCCATTACGCTCAACCATATTGAGGTAATTTCCGAAGAAGAAAGAGTGCAGGTCCTTTTTGAATTTAATCACACAGGCACTCAGTATCCCAAAGATAAAACAATTCATCGATTATTTGAAGAACAAGTAGAGAAAGCACCTGGTAATGTGGCCCTGGTATTTGAAGATAAGCAAGTAACTTACCAGGAACTGGAATACCGATCCA
>JAUPLE010000936.1 GCA_030837085.1 Acidobacteriota bacterium
GGGGTTCCAGGACCTGGCGCGGGCTTTGGCGCGCAAGGGGGTGCCGGGCGTGCTGGCGATGCAGTTTTCGATTACGGATGGAGGGGGGATAATGTTGGCGGAACATCTTTACCCAAAACTGGCGGAGGGCCAACCGGTGGATAAGGCATTAAGTGTTATTCGGCGCATGATGTTGCAATCTGATGATTTGGATATTATGGCGGATGCGGTGGCGATGGTGTTGATTTTAGCGGGGGAGGATATTTTAAAAGCGGTGGAAGTTGAAAAGAAGGTGGCGGAGCCGGAAATTCGTATTCAATTTGATAAGCTTACGCTGTTGCCGGAGTTGGGGTTTGGGTTTTATGGGAGGCGCAAGGAGTACCGGGTGATCCGGGATGGGATTCTATATAAGCATGAGCGGGCGGTTATCGTACATGGGATTGGGGGGATTGGGAAGACGGCTTTGATCCAGCATGTGGCGTCGCGTTTACAGGATCATTTCGAAGGGGTATGTGTATTTGATTGTCGGGGCGGGGCGTTGTCACCGGATGTGATTTTGTTGAGGCTTCACCGGTTACTGGAAAGTAAGGGGATAAAGGTATTGGAGCAGTTGATGCACCGGTTTTTACCGGCGGAGGAGTTGGGGGGATATCTTGGCCAGGTATTGAGCCAGGTTTCGCTGCTGGTTATATTCGATAACTTCGAAACTCAATTATCAGAAGTTTTTGGAGAAACAAAAGTTTTTGGAGGTGCAGGAACCGTTTTACAAAAAGGTTCCTGCCCGCCGGAGGCAAAAGAAACAAAAGCCGTTCATATCATCCGTGATCAAAACCTGAAGACATTCCTTGAAGTGCTGGTCAGGACGACGGCGGAGCGGAGTTGTTTTTTATTTACGTCGCGGTACTGGTTTGATATTGATGAGAAGCGGGTGGGGCCGATTCGTTACATGGCATTGAATGATATAAGTCGGCCTGAGGCGTTGGGATTGATGCAGCATTTGCCGTCTCTGTCGGCGGCGTCTTATGAAGACAAGATGGATGCGTACCGGATTTTCGGCGGGCATCCGTATGGGTTGGTGACGTTGGATAGGCACTGCGGGATGAGGTCGCTGGCAGAGGTGTTGAAAGATGCGCAAGGGGTACACAAGGAGTTAAGGGAGTTTTTAGCGATTGAGATGAATTATGGGAAATTGACGTCGAAGGGGCGGGAGTTGTTGAACCGCTTGGCGGCGTTTCGGCAGCCGGTGGAATGGGATGCGGTTCATTGGGTGACAGGAAGCGAAGTGGACACAGTAGAGGAATTAATGAAGCGCATGAAGAACGTAGACCCGAATGAAATACCGGAAGAACTCCGGCAGATGGATGAAACGGCGCTGGCGCAGATGTTTAGAGAAATGTTGCCGATAGTGCGGAAAGCGGAGGGAGTGGAGCAAGTAGGCCAAGAGTTGATAGGTTGGGGAATGGTAACGCCGGTGCGGGAGGAAGAGGAAGTATATCTTACGGTACACAGCCTGGTGCGTGAGTTTTGTCGGGAGAAAAGCGGGGCTGAGTGGCGGAAGCATTTAACAGAGGCGGCGGGATATTATTCCAATAAGTACAATTTGTTTAAAGAAGATCAAAAGACACTTTCGACGGTACTGGAGGAAGTGGAGGCAGCGGAGTTGTTGATGGAAGCGGAGAATTTTGAAGCGGCGGCGCAGGTTATTATAAATATCGATCCATTATTGAACCGGTGGGGGTGGGGGCGGTTGTTGGAGTCGTTGTATGAGCAGGTGCTGCGGGCGCTGCCCGGGGTGGAAAGGATAACTAGGGCAATGATACAGCATAGCATGGCAGTATTGATGCAGAATCGGGGCAGCTATGAGGCGGCCCGAGAAAAATATGAGGAATCGTTAAAAATAACAGGAGAATTGGGCATTCAGATGGGGGTGGCCGATTCCTTGCATAATATCGGGGCTATCTATCATGATAAAGGCGAATATGTTGTGGCGATAGAGAAATATGAACAATCGCTAAAAATAAGGGAAGATATTGACGACAAATTGGGCATTTCACAATCTCTACATCAGTTGGGCAATATTCATTATTTGCAAGGGAATTTTACGGATGCGCTGGAGAAGTATGAGCAGTCGTTGAAGATATTGGAAGAATTGGGTGACCGGTACGGAATAGCGAAATCCCTTTTTAATATAGGTAATATTCATAATTTAAATGGGGATTACGTGATCGCTCTGGAGAACTATGAACAATCACTTAAGATAAGGGAAGAGATAGGCGACAAATTGGGTATTGCGCAATGTCTTCACCAAACTGGTGGTATTTATCTTGTTGAAAGGGACTATGTAACTGCGCTTAATATGTATGAATCTTCCCTGAAGATAAAAGAAGAATTGGATGACAAGTTGGGTATTGCACAAACCTATAGCCAATTGGGCCTGCTTTTTCTAACTACCGGCAAATATGCCAACGCATTTGAATGTTTTATGAATGCTCTAGCGATTTTCACCGAACTGGAATCCCCGGGGACATATCTAATAATAGAAAAACTTAATCAATTAAGAAATGCCTGGGGCGAGGAAGTGTTTGATGCCGAATTTGAGAAAAAGACAGGGAGGAAATGGACCTCTGGCGATTAGAAATATGAAGGTAAGAAGTCCACTTACGAACGGGGCGAAACGTCGTTCGATTTTTAATTAGAGGAATTCTTCTCAAAAAAAAAGTTTGATAAATCAAATCCCTACCAGTGATTTTTTTCCGGACGCCTGCTTATGACGGGGGGGATATTTTTTCCCGACATCTTTTCTCCTTTCCTATTTCAATAATTTAATCCAATGTAGGGGCTTGATCTAATCAAGCCCTTCTCCGGGTAAAATCTTACCCATAAGGGTTTTCTGATGAGTTTAATATCGAAATTCGATACAAATCCGCTTCGTTATTGTTTCGCCCAGTTTTCTATTTTCAACGAAGCCAGTCTATTAAAATGCTTCTCATTCCGCGTTACCAGGATTAAACCATTGGCGATCGCACTACACCCGATTAATAAATCAAAATCATCAATTAAATGACCTCTACTTTTTAACCTGGCTTTCTCTTTTGCATAAATATCAAGACAGGATGAGATTGGGACAATCTGGAAGAGTTTTATAAATTCTTCGATCTTTTTCCGATTTTTCTCTTTGTGCTCACTACATTCGACCCCATATTTTAGTTCTGCAATATTTATCTCCGAAAGATAACAGTTTTCTATTCCCGCATTGGCGATTTTTTTATCGAGATCGAAAAGTCCTTTAATATGATAAATGCAGATATTCGTGTCCAGTAAATATTTTTTCATATTTGATGGTTCTTCTCTATAAAGTGTCTTGAGCTATAGATTTCCTCGATAATCTCGTCGGCGGTTTGTGCAGACTGGAAGCTACCGTAAGTTTCGGACAATATCTCCAATTTTGTCTTTTTTTCTTTTCTCTTATGGGCATTTATCCCATGAACAATGGAGTTTGATATTTTCGCGATCAAAGCGAGCTTGTCCTTATCAGGTAAATTCCGGATTAGATAAAAGTAACTCTCAACCATTTTTCTCGACCGACTGGCAACATTATAATTAAGTTCCATTTGTTTATTTCCTCATTTGATATAGATTATACCACATTTAAGGAAGCATTGCACCTGGCGGCTACTTTTTTTGCATCCTCTGCGATATCAGCGGTTCAGACAGAGTTTTAATCCGACGCTCCAAACTCAAAACAAAAACAGCCCACGAATTACACGAATTACCACGAATTATGAATAGTAAGGAACAGGCGAACAGGCGAACAAACGCTGCCTGCTGCCTGTCCCCTACCAATGCTTCACTGAAGCTTAATTCGCGGGCTCACTAACCGGCGAAACCTGCGTAACCTGCGCTGCGTTGTTCTCTTCCGCAATAGGCGCTGCGGGTGCGGATGAGGCGGCAGGTGCAGAGGGTGTCGCGGGCGCGACGGGCGCGGCTGCCACACCGGGGACCTCTTCGGGCACCTCTTCCTCCTCGTGGATACGGGGACGGTTTAATACAAAAATCCCAAACTTCTCCAGGGTCTGCAATTTCCCGGCATACGCTACCTTACACGCAGTTATAAATCCCGCCATCCAATCCCGCAACTTCACGTACGCCTGGAACCGCTTCTCTACCAACTCCTGGAGTTCACCCTTCATGGTTTCATAGCCAATGCGGAAACTGTAATAGGACTTGATCTCCTGCTGCGTTGAACTCAATTCCTCCATGGTAAACCCAAATCCCTGCACCTTAACGAAATTTTCGGGCTTCATGGCCAAATTGTAAAAATTATTGGCCTGATCGTAAAAACCACGCTTACTTCGATCACGACTTCCCCTAATTCCTAATAGGGTTTTGGTTTCCAGGTCATTCCTTAATTCCGAGCGCAACCGCTTCACATGATTGGAATGCTTTGCCAGTACTTTTTTAAACATTTCATCCGCGGCTTTCATCCGGGATAATGTTTCCTGGCGTTTTTCCAGGTACAGGTGGTGACAACTGTACAATTCGTCGTAAAATGCCTTGCCTTCCTGGATACGGGCGTCATTGTACCCGTAACCGGCTATGATGGCAAGAAAATCGAGGTAAATTTTGATTTTTTCAAATATTCCCCCGATGATCTGGAGATAAGATGCAAAAAACTTATTGGTAAATCTCATTTAATTCCTCCTGTTCAAAGGTAATTTGTTTATTTGTATGTTTGACGCTTTGCTTAATCCGGGATTTTGACCAAAATGGGCAATACCATTCGACGTACGGCTAATAATATTTGATGTTTGCCCTGTACCATGTGACGAATGGCAAGTACCATGAGACGTTTGTCCAGTACCATGAGACGAATGGCAAGTACCATGAGACGTTTGCCTTGTACCATGAGACGAATGGCAAGTACCATGAGACGTTTGCT
This sequence comes from Acidobacteriota bacterium, assembly GCA_030837085.1. Taxonomy (GTDB): domain Bacteria; phylum Acidobacteriota; class Aminicenantia; order UBA2199; family UBA2199; genus JAKAGC01. The sequence continues at coordinate 4,919 of JAUPLE010000936.1, forward strand.
TTGTACCATGAGACGAATGGCAAGTACCATGAGGCGTTTGCTTTGTACCATGAGACGATTGCTTTGTACCAAGAGACGAATGGCAAGTACCATGATACGAATCGCAAGTAC
>JAUPLE010000937.1 GCA_030837085.1 Acidobacteriota bacterium
GCCGGCGTTTGCCGAACCGGGTATCGGTGGAGCGGCAAGTTTCCCAGCCGCCGATTCGCATTTTGTTGGTCAGTCCCAGGCCGGAAGATGATGCCGCCGGGTATATCGATCACCGGGTCAGCGCTTTGCCGCTGGTTACGGCATTGGAAAGCCTGGGCGACCTGGTGGAACTAACCGTGCTGGCGCCGCCTACTTTCCCGGCCATGCAGGAGGAATTGGACCGGGCGCATAAAAAGGGAGTTGCTTATCACGTGGTGCATTTTGACGGCCACGGCGTGTTCAGCAAGACAACGGGTTTAGGGGGGTTGTGTTTCGAAGACCCGCAAGATAGAGAGAAATTGGAAGAGCGGAAATCTCAATTGGTGGATAGCCAAAAAATTGCCGAGGTTTTCAAAGCGCACCGGGTTTCGCTGGTTTTTTTGGAGGCCTGTCAATCGGCCAAATCGGAAGATGATCCGACGGCTTCGGTAGCGGCGAAGTTATTGGATGAGGGTGTAGCGGCGGTAGTGGCCATGAGTCATTCGGTGTTGGTGGAGACGGCGAAGCGGTTTGTGGGGAGTTTTTATGGGGCATTGGCGACCGGGAGCCGGGTAGGCGAAGCCATGTTGGCCGGGCACAAGGCATTGTATGGGGATAATTATCGGATTAAGGTTTTCGGGGCCGGTAAATTATATATGCAGGATTGGTTTGTACCGGTATTGTACCAGGAGAGGGAGGATGTGCGTTTGTTGACGCGTGTGCCTTCGCGTGGGGCGGAGGAAATGCAAACTCAATTATTGGAGAACCGGTTTGGCGATTTGCCGGAGACGCCGGAGCATTCGTTTGTAGGGCGCAGCCGGGAGTTATTGAAATTGGAGCGGTTATTGGTATTGGAGTCATTTGGGGTGGTATGTGGTCAAGGGGGGGAAGGGAAGACGACGTTGGCGGTTGAGTTAGCGCGGTGGTTGGTGAGGACGAACCGATTTGATAGGGCGGTTTTTGCATCCCTGGAGGATGTATATGATGTGCGGACTGTTGTGGATCGGATAGGCAGGCAGTTGGTGAGTAATTATTCGGTGGCGGAGTATAGGGAAGAGGAGTTATTGGGCAGGGCGTTGCAGCCGATTGAGAGGGAGTTGCGCAATCAGCGGACTGTGATTGTCCTGGACAATATGGAAAGCATATTACCAGTAAACAAAAGCTTTCACGGGGGGGATAGGGGGGCGGCTTTCTCGAAAGGAGCCCCCCTTGATCGGTTTGATTCTGAATCACTTCAGACCTTTTTCAAGTTATGTCAGAAATTATTAAAGGTTGGTGGGACGCGTGTATTGTTTACGTCGCGGGAAGCGCTGCCCGAACCATTCGAGGCGAAGGTTAAGCATGTGGTATTGGGGCGGTTGGATAAAGATGATGCGGTAGAGTTGGTGCAGCGGGCCATGACAGCGGCGGGGATAACGCCGAAGGAAGATGAGCGCGGGGGCGCGCAGCCGGAAGTAGAGGCGTTGGTGGAAGCCATGAATGGTCATGCCAGGGGATTGGTGTTATTGGCGCCATATATAGGGGAATTCGGGGTGGGGCAGACAACGGAGAGGTTGGGGCAGTTGATGGCGGAGTTGGATAGAAAGTATCCCAATGAGCGGGAGCGGTCGTTGTTTGCCAGTGTGGAACTGTCGCTGCGGCGCTTGTCGCCGGAAATACGGGCGAAACTCCAGCCGCTGGGGGTCTTCCAGGGCGGCGGGCATATATCAATTATAGAGTATGTATTGGAATTAACTGAAAAAGAGAGAGATTTACTGGTGGCAGAATTAATGCAAACCGGCCTGGCTGTACCATTGGCTTATGGTTTTTACCGCTTTGACCCAGCGTTGTGTCCTTATTTGCGGCTGGGAATGGATGAAGTTGCCCTTGAAAAAAGCACGGCCCGCTGGCTGGAAAGCATGCGGCAATTGAGTGACTTTTTATATGAGCAACAATTCGAAAATGCCCAGGTTTCCGCCACTTTAACGGTGTTGGAACTGCCCAACTTAATGGTTCTGCTGGAACTGGCGAGGGCGCAAGGCGATGCGGAGAAAACAGTTGATTTAGCCAATTCACTGGAACAATTGATTGCTCCTTTGGGCAAATCTCACCTCCTGACCCGAGTGGCGGCTATCCGAGAGGAAGAAAGCAAAAAACTGGAGCAAGGGGGGTGGAATCATTCTCAATTTTGGTCAACAATTATGTATATTGCTCGTTTACTGGAAAAAGGAAATTTTGCACATGCATTACAAAAAAATCGTGAATTATTGGATAAATGTTTACAGGAAGGTGAGAATGCATATTCAGATGCCGTCTATGACACAGCATATGCACATTGGGAGCTTGGACGTGTGCTTAGAAAAAGCGGCGCGTCCCAGGCCGCGATTTCATATATAGAAGAAGCCTACACCCGGTTTCAACGGCTGGCCGAACAAGGTAGTACAAACGCCGCGGGCATGGCATCGGCTTGCCTGACCGAGAAAGGAGATTGTTTGCTTTTACTGGGCCGTTATGATGAAGCGGCGGCCGCCTATGAAGAAGGAATTCAGATAGATGAAAAGAGAGAAAGCTTCCGCGATGTTGCCGTTGGCAAAGGTCAACTGGGAACAGTACGCCTGTACCAGGGCCGTTATAAGGATGCCCTCGGCGCTTATGCGGATGCAATAAAAATCTTTACCGATCTTAACGAACCGGCATCGGTAGCTACAATGTTACATCAGACCGGCATGGTGCATGAGCGTGCCGGGCAATGGGAAGCGGCGGAACAGGCTTACCGGCAATCCCTGGCCTTAGAAGTGCAGCAGCACAACCCCGCCGGTGAGGCCGCCAGCTTGTTGCAACTGGGCAACCTTTACCAGAAAATGGGCCGGCTGGAAGAAGCGGTGATCTTTTTTCGCCAGGCAGCGAATAAATACTTGGAAATCAAAGATATGGCACAGGAGGGAAGGGCACGCAATAACATGGCCGCTACCTTAATCAAACTCAAACGTTATGAAGAGGCGCGGACCGAAATTCTCCGGGCCATCGAGTGCAAAGAACCCTATGGACATGCCGTAACACCCTGGACGACCTACGATATTCTTTGTGACCTGGAGCGGGCCGAAGGTAATTCTCAAGCGGCGCAGGCGGCGCGGGAAAAGGCCATTCAACTCTTCCTGGCCTATCGCCGCGACGGCGGGGAGAATTATAATCCGGGGGGGGCGCTTGTGCCTTGCCGTTGGCCAGGCCCTTAAAGCAAATCAAACCGCTGAAATGGCCGCGGCTTTAGAAAAATTTTTATGTCAATATGGAACAAACCCTGCTGCAAGAGCTTTAGTTTCCAAACTCCAGGCCGTCCTTGCCGGGTCCCGCGATCCCGAACTGGCCAACGACCCGGATTTATATTACCGTGATGCGGTGGAGGTGAGGCTGTTAATAGAAGGGATGAAATGATGAATGATGAATGATGAATGATGAAGAAAAGATAGAAGAGCGGAAGAAAAGAAGAAGGTAAATAGGACTTTCCAACTTGCCTTTTTTTTTAAAAGAACTTATAATTTCCTTATGGATAACAAATCAATATCCCTATTTGAGAATTACAAAATCCGTCGGCAATATGACGAGAAAACGGAAACATGGTACTTTTCCGTGGTAGATATCCTGGCCGTGCTCATTCAACAACCGGACTACCAGACCGCCCGAAAATACTGGAATAAACTAAAAGAACGACTTAAAAAAGAAGGCAGCGAGTCGGTGACAAATTGTCACCAACTGAAACTCGAAGCCGCTGACGGGAAAAAATACCTGACCGATGCAGCCAATCCCGAGACTTTATTACGCCTTATCCAGTCTGTACCCAGCCCAAAGGCCGAACCGATAAAGCTTTGGCTTGCAAAAGTAGGCTATGAACGCATCCAGGATATGTCTGATCCCGCCCGTTCACTTGATCGCGCCCGCGAATATTGGCAACAACACGGAAGAAGCGAAAAATGGATTCAACAACGAATGATGGGACAGGAAACCCGTAATAAACTCACAGATTATTGGAAAAACCACGAGATAAACAAAGAAGAAGAATATGCTATCCTGACCAATATCATCCACCAGGAATGGTCAGGAGTATCAGTTAAGAAACATAAAACCATCAAGGGATTAAAAACTCAAAATCTTCGTGATCATATGACTGAAGCAGAACTGATTTTCACCGCTCTTGCCGAACTGTCTACAAGACAAATTGCCGAAAGCGTAGATGCTACAGGAATGAAAGAAAACACAGAAGCCAGCAAGAAAGGCGGGAGAATTGCAAAAAGAGCAAGATTGGAACTGGAAGCAAAAACGGGAAAAAGCGTAGTGACCGGAGAAAACTTTCTTCCACCAAATACAAATAAAAAGCCATTAAAAAATGATGTGTATGGTGAAGCTTCTAATAGCAGAAATGATGAATGATGAAGGTAAAACAGGAAGAGCGGAAAAAACAATCTGTGTGAATCGCCGTAACGTGAAATCGCCCATACGTGGACACGTTTTTCTTCGCGGTCCTTCGCGTTCTTAGGTTGTGCCGGGTTAAAACCCTGCCAATCTAACCAATTGTGAGGAATTGGTAATGTTAATTGTTCGTATGACATTTAGTCGCGCAATGGCGTGTGCGGTAA
>JAUPLE010000938.1 GCA_030837085.1 Acidobacteriota bacterium
GGAGGTGCTTATTTACCCATTGACCCGGGCTCTCCGCAAGAACGCATCGATTATATGTTAAAGGACAGTGGAGCCAGGGTGTTGATAAATAAATCCGAAATTCGAAATCCGAAATTCGAAACAAATCCCAATTACCAAAAAATAAATGACCAAAACAAAAACCAATATTTCGGGGCTGCATTTGTTTTGAATTTTGAACATTTGAATTTTGATATTGTTTCGAATTTCGATATTCGTGCTTCGAATTTAATCCCTTCAAATCTCGCTTATATCATCTATACTTCGGGTTCTACCGGTATGCCCAAGGGGGTGATGATCGAGCAGCGATCGGTGGTAAACCGGCTGAACTGGATGCAAAAGGCCTATCCCATCGGCGACGGCGATGTGATTCTCCAGAAAACCACTTTTACTTTCGATGTATCGGTATGGGAATTGTTCTGGTGGAGTTCCCGGGGGGCATGTGTTTATCTTTTGGGGACAGGCGAGGAAAAAGACCCTGCCGCTATTGTCCATGCAGTGACAAATTACCGCGTCACCACTATGCATTTTGTGCCTTCTATGTTAAATGTTTTCCTGGACTTCCTGGAAAATGAAGGGGGCGCTGAAGCAGTGTCGAGTCGATTGCGTAGTTTAAGGAAAGTATTTGCCAGTGGGGAAGCGTTGGGACCAGTGCAGGTGGAGCGGTTCTATCGTTTGTTCGGGAAGGGGGGGGCGAATGGAGCGAAATTGATCAACCTTTATGGTCCTACGGAAGCTACCGTGGATGTTTCTTATTTCGATTGTGTCCCGGATGAAAAGTATGAGCGAATCCCCATCGGCAAGCCCATCGATAATATAAACCTGTATGTACTGGACAAAAGTCTCCATCTTCAGCCGGTCGGAGTCGTGGGTGAGTTGTACATTGCCGGCGTCGGTCTTGCCCGCGGCTACCTCAACCGACCGGAATTAACGGCCGAAAAGTTTATCAGAAGTTTTGCGGGGGTCAAGGGGGGGCTTTTTCAAAAGCCCCCCCTTGTCGCCTACAAAACCGGCGACCTGGCGCGTTGGCTCAGGGATGGTAACATCGAATATTTAGGTCGCATCGATCACCAGGTAAAAATCAGGGGATTCAGGATCGAATTGGGAGAAATCGAAAACCGGTTACTGGCTGAACCGGCAGTAAAAGATGCCGTAGTGATGGCTCGAATCGATCCGTCAGGGGATAAGCAATTGGCGGCTTATGTGGTGCCGGATGAAACGGTTGCTTTTACCGTGCACCGGCTGCTGGAAATTGAACGAAATAAGCTCCGGGGGGAGGGAGACCGACTTTATTATGAACTTCCCAACGGTATGCCCGTCTTTTACTTGAACCGGAATGAGACGGATTTTATGTACCGGGAGATTTTTGAGGAATGTTCTTACTTGAAGCACGGGGTCACATTGAAGGATAGTTCTTGTATCTTTGATATCGGGGCGAATATCGGCATATTTTCGCTTTTTGCCAATTATGTCTGCCCGGATGCCGCGATATATTCCTTTGAACCTGTACCCGCCCTTTATGACCTGTTGGCGCTTAATACCTCTTTATACGGGCTGAATTTTAAAATATTTAAGAATGGTATTGCTTCGAAGGAAGAAGAAGTCGTGTTCACTTACTATCCGCATGCCAGTATTCTTTCGGGACGTTTTGCCGATGACGCCGAAGAAAAGGAGACCGTCAAGGCTTTTATCCACCGGGAGTTAGAAGCGGCTGGCCGCGACAGGCGCGAAATGCCGACGGAAGCGCAAATCGATGAATTGTTGGCGGAACGGATATCCGGGATTAGGTTCCATTGCGCAATGAAAACTGTTTCCCAGGTGATGCGGGAAAATGGCGTGGAGCGGATCGATTTGTTGAAAATCGATGTGGAAAAGGCTGAACTGGATGTGTTGGAAGGGATCGAAGCGGCGGATTGGCCGAAAATACGGCAGTTGGTCATCGAGGTGCATGACAGCGGGGGGCGGTTGGCTAAGATTATGGATTTGCTGAAAAGGCATGGGTATGAGGTGGTGGTGGAGCAGGACAGCATGTTGGAAGAAACCGGCCTTTATAATCTCTATGCTATATCGCCCATATCGCCCGTATCGCCCCAGCAGGAACAGGGGCCGCGGTGGGAACCGGCGGCGGGGCATTTCGCGCAAGTGGAACCTGGCCGTTACAGTCCCGGTCGCTTGATCGATGATTTGAAGGAGTCGTTAAAATTACGGTTGCCGGGTTATATGGTCCCGTCCCATTTCGTGCTGCTGGACAAAATGCCTTTAACCGCCAGCGGTAAAGTGGACCGGAAAGCGCTGCCCGCCCCTGAAGTAAACAGGGGTGAAGGATATGAGGCTCCGGCTAATGAAATAGAAGAAAAACTGGCGGCTTTATGGTCGGAAATATTGAACATCGGTAAGGAAAATATTAGTGTAACCGCCCGGTTTTTCGACCTGGGCGGACATTCGCTTAAAGCCACGGTAATGCTATCGAGAATAGACCGCGAATTCATGGTAAGGATTCCGTTGGTCCAGGTATTCAGCACTCCCACCATCAGGGGATTGGCCGATTATCTAAAAGGTCTTGCCCAGGAGGCTGCCGTGGTTGAAGATCATCAACTGGCGCGGTTAAGAAAAGGTTCGGGCGCCGAACCCGGGTATTTGTTCCTGGTGCATGACGGCAGCGGTGAAGTGGAAGGTTATGTTGAGTTTTGCCGCCGCCTGGAACCGGACATCGATTGTTGGGGCATCCGCGCGGAAAAGCTCACGGGCTATGGACCTCTTAATATCAGCATTGAAACGATAGCCCGTAATTACATTGAAAAAATGAAAAGTTTGCAGTCCCACGGACCTTATCGCATTGCCGGCTGGTCCCTGGGCGGTACGATCGCATTCGAGATGGCCTACCAACTGGAAACCATGGGGGAAACTGTTTCATTCCTGGGATTAATCGATTCGCCCGCCCCCGCTCCTACTTCGTTGAAAAAGGAAACATTCACAGCCGGGTCCGAACTGGCCTGGCTCAAGGATTATATACCGGGTGAGCAAATTAATGAGAGGTTGAAAGGAATTACCGATATAAATAAAACCTGGTGGGAAGTCATTGCTTATTTAGAGGAGAATCATTATCCCGTTGAAGCTGTGAGACAGTTGATCCCCGCGTACCTAGCGCAAATAATCCCCAACTATGAACGGTTGGGGCTGCGAGAACTTGTTTATTACCTGAACCTGGGGAGGAGTTTAGACCGCGCCCGCGATATTTATATACCCGGGGGGAAAATTAATACGGAACTTCATCACTTTACGGCCGTCGATTCGAAAGAAATATTGAAAGAGAGTTGGGCGGAGTATTGTCACTCGGCTATTAGGGTTTATGAGTTAAGCGGCAATCATTATTCGATATTAAAAATGCCCGCTGTAGACCAAACCGCACAACTAATTAGCCGGGAGCTATCCGAACATTAGTAGTAGGGAACAGGCGCCGCCTGTTCCCTACCAATTTACGTTTATTTCCTTGACTTTCGGGTGGAATTCTATTATAGTAAATAAATGAAGAAGCTATTTGAGTTTAAACAGAAAAAATTATTCAGGTTTTTTTATAATTATCAGCGGAAATATTTTTCCCTGGCCATGGGCGCCGGTATTTTATTGTTCATAAACGTCATCATGCAGCTTCCCATGCCGTTGGTGACCCGTTACTTAATCGACAACATCATCCCGGCGCGGGATTTTAAAGCCCTTAACCTCCTGTGTTTGCTGCTGCTGGGGATAATCTTACTCAGCCAGGTCAGCGCTTATTATTTGAGATATCTTACGGTACGGTACAATGCCCGGGTGCACCTGGACCTGGAGCGGGATCTTTATTTCCATGTCCAAGAACTACCCATGAGTTACTTTTCCCGGCGTCCTTCGGGCTACATCCTGTCACGCATCGGCGAAGTATCTTCCGTAGAAGCCATCATGGCAGATACGTTTCTTTATGTATTGAGAGATGTCATTACTATACTGGTGGGCGCGGTGCTGATCCTGAAACTCCACCTGGTGCTGGGCCTGGTGTCGCTGTTTGTGCTGCCATTTTTTATTTTTTCCCTTAAAGCCTTCCATAAAAAGATCAAAGAGATTAATATACAATTAAAGGAAGAGAGCGCCCAATATACGGGGAAATTGGAAAGGAATATCAATTCGATTGAAAAGATAAAATCAGCGGTGAAAGAAGAAAAAATAGGTCAACGCCTGATAGGGAAATTAACCACGGTTGTTCACCTGCGCATCAAATCGCAGATGATTAACACCCTGGCCGGGATTGTGGCAGGGTTTGTAGGTTCGATTTCTCCTTTCATTGTTTTGTGGGTTGGAGTTTCCGAGATTATGAAAGATCACTTAACCCTGGGAACTTTTGTCGCTATCAATGCTTTCCTGGGTTATTTGTACGGCCCGGCCCAGCGGTTGACCAATGTGGGGTATACGATTTCCCAGGCCATGGCCGGTTTGGAACGAATTTATGAAGTTTTTAATGAAAGCGAGGAAGATAAAAGCGGTGAACCCATCGGCGCCGGCGGTATCGATGAAATCGTTTTTGAGAATGTGGATTTTTCTTACAACGGCGACGGCAGCGAACAAGTGCTTAAGAATTTGAACCTACGCATCAAAAGCGGGGAAAAAGTGGCGCTAGTGGGTGAAAGCGGACAGGGGAAAAGTACCATCGTTAAAATGATTTTGAAATTTTACCAGCCCCAGGCAGGGCATGTTTATTTTTCCGGCAAAGATTCCCGGACAATCGAGGTTAAAAGCCTCAGGAAAAAAATCGCTTACATTTCCCAGAAACAGCAAATCCTGGAAGAGGAACTGGAAGAGAAAATCAAGGATGTAAAAGTAAGGGAGTTATTGAAAAAATTCAGGCTGGACAAGACCATCGAAGATACAGAGGTTCATCAAATGGAATTTTCCGGCGGCGAAGTGCAGAAGATCGAATTAATGGAATCCATTCTTAGAGAAGCCGATATCTTGATCGTGGATGAAGGAACTTCCAATATCGATTACAATTCGGAGAAAATCGTTCTTAATGAACTATTTACGAAATACAAGGATAAGATCATTGTTTTCATTGCACATCGCTTAAGTTCCATCACGGATTTCGAACGAATCGCGGTGATCGATAAGGGTACGGTGGTGGAAGAGGGAACCCATCTCCAATTAATTCAAAAGCAAGGTAAGTACCATTTCTTATGGGGAATGCAGCAAGAAACGCACGAAACGCACGAATAGGAAAAATCTTACTGCTTGTTAATTTAACATTCCTTCTTGTTCCAATTTCTTAAGGTGCGCTTTAATGTTCTCCAGCGCCAGGGGCCACAGCGCTTTGTTCACTAACTTATATAGTTCCTTTGTCATTTGGTCCGGGGTTTTTCCTTCTTTAAAAAGTTTAAGCACCTCTTGTTCCCTTTGTTTACGGTGTTTCAGCGTCTTTTCCAGGGGCGCGACAGATTCCAGCGCCAGCCCGTGAGAAGGTAAAAGATATTTCGGGTTCAACCGGATAATACGTTCCAGGGTCCGGAAGTATTTGCTCATATCGCCCTCTTCCGTACCGATAACCACTGTACTTGCCCTGGACCCCGCTTCAAGACCTTCTCCCTGGATCAAGTCACCCACCAGGAACCATGTCATACTTTCCGGGGCAAGCGCCAACTGGCCTTCATCATGGCCGGGAATTTCATAGACTTTTACTTCTTGACCGTTCCAATGTGTGACAATTTCTCCTTCGTGTACGACTTTTATTGTGATGTTTTCAAATGAGTCTTGACCGAATTTCTTAAGAAGTCTCTGAAAAGAATCTTCACTGATCATGATGGGAATGGAAAAGTCCTTTGCCAGTCGTTGGGCGAAATTAATGTGGTCCGGGTGATGATGCGTAATGAAAATATCCGAATACGAATAATTAAAGAAATATAAACTATTGACCAGCCTTTGATACTCATCAGCGTCAGAGGGGGAGGGATCGATGATCAATTTTTTAGCCCACTTATCGCCGATCAGGAAACAGTTGGTCCTGTGGACGAATTCCCCTGGAAAGATGAAAGAAACCGTCAGCAATTGATCGATCCCCTCCACCGGCTCAAGAGCCGGTATAACCGGTATCTGGTGCTGTTCATCCGAATTATAGTCTGTCATTTTTTATGCACCTGCATTTTCCGCAACTACAAGCATTTCCATTTCGTCCTTGTTTAAAGCATTATTACGGCTAAAGGCGCCTAAGGGACAACCGAAAATGCCGATATTTTTAAAACCCAGGGTCTTTAAATACCAGGTTATCTCACTGGGCATATAATATCTATCCGTACATTTAATTGTTTTCTTTTCCCCGGAATCATCGGTCATTTGTACCACGGATGTCTCCCTTAAAGTGAGGATATCGAAATGGTGGTCTTTACTATTCAAACCATGTTCATTTAAAAACTCCTGGGTTGAATGAAAAATGGGAAATAAAGCGTTTAATGTGGTTAAAATAAATTTCCCATTGGGTTTCAGGGCCTTCCGGGCGTTTGCCAGGATTTGATAATTCATCTCGTCGGTTTCCATTAAAGAGAACGCCCCTTCACAAATGATCATCACCAGGTCGAATTCATTATTAAAATCCAGTTGCCTGGCATCCGCCTGGGAAAAGTTAACGGTTACCTTTGCCGTTTTCGCTTTTTCTATGGCCCTGTTCAATTGGGCCTTCGATAGATCGACGCCGGTTACGTCATATCCTCTAACGGCCAGTTCGACGGCATGCCTGCCGGTTCCGCAGCCGATGTCCAATATGCGCCTCGTCTTATCGAAACCGATTTCCTGTTCGATGAAATCCACTTCTCCCTTAGTTCCCTGGGTAAAACATTCCTTATCATAAGATTCCGCGTAATTTTCAAAAACTTCTTCATACCATTGTTTCATGTCAAATCTCCTTGTATTGTCAATAAATATAAATACCATAAATTGAAAAAAATTACAACAGGCGACAGATGACGGAAAAACGAAGGTGTATTGTTTTAATTCATGAAAAGTATTATCCTTACATCCTAAAAAAAGTGAAATGAGGATAAAAATGTGGAGGAACCCGATGAACGTGTTGAAAATATTTTTGGCAGCCGTTGTAATATTACTTTCGGCCCCTTTGTTTGCCGTCGAGGAAACCAAGCAGCCGGCAGACCCTTTAACCGAACAAGTTATGAAATTTCAAAAGCCATTGGCCTTGGATGATACCCAGACTGCGAAGGTACGGGAAATACTGGAAAAGGAACAAGCCGCCGCCGTGAAAGACCGTGATACCTTTTACAATAATGCCTTGAGCTTAATCAAGGCGGCTTACGATCGGAAAAAGGAAAAAGAGGCCCAGGTAGAGGCATTGTTAAATCCCATTCAAAAAGAGAAATTCAAAGATGTGGTGAAAATGACCCGCTTTGATCACGATTTGTTCGAACTGACTGAAGGGCTTGTGCTCAACGATGAGCAGGCGTTTACCGTGGAAGGCGTCCTGATCGATTATTATAATAAATTAAAAGAAATAATTCCCGAAGGGATGGGGTCTGGTGAAAGCCCTGGTCCTGGTATGTCCATGCCGCCGCCTGATAAGGGGATAAAGCCCCCCGGGGGATTCGGTCCCATGAAGGGGATGATGAAATCCCTGGAGCGGAAAAAGAATAAGGCCATTAAAAAAGTTTTAACAACGGGACAAAAGGGATTGTTCGAGCAGATTCAAAGAGATCGAGCCGAGAAAATCAAGCGACGAAGCGAGGAAGATCGGAAAATAAGATAGAATGATGATTGATGAACATCCCACAGAATACACAGAACACACAGAAAGTTTGTTTAAACATATTGTCTTTTCAGTGTCTTCTGTGTGTTCTGTGGGCCTATGTTTTTAATTCGTGTTAATTCGTGTAATTCGTGGGCTCCTGGTGAATAATGCGACCCTTTTCCATTATTGCCACATAATCAGCCAGGAATTTCACGTGGTTTAAATGATGGGAAATAAAGAGAACCCCGATTTCCAGTTGAGTGAAAATATTTTTGAAACAGTGGATCAACCGCGCCGCCATGATTTCATCAAGGGAAGAGAACGGTTCGTCCAGGACGATGAATTCAGGGGCCAGCGCCAGGGCGCGGGCCAATACAATGCGCTGCAATTGCCCGCCGGATAACTCGGAAGGATAACGATCCAAAAAACTCGCCGGGATTTCCAGCAGTTCCAGCAAATGGTCTACTTTTTCTTTGAATTCATTTTTATGGGCCGGTTTTTTGTTGATAAGCAGCGGTTCCCAGAGGATTTTTCGAATAGTAAAATAGGGATTCACCGAAAGATAAGGGTCCTGGAACATCACCTGGTTTTTTTTACGGAATTCTTTGATGGGAATCGAGTTCATGGCTTTTCCCCGGTAGAGAATTTCGCCGGAGTCGAAGTTTTCCAGGCTCATCAATACTCGGGCCAGGGTCGATTTGCCGCACCCGGATTTTCCCATCAGGGTGTTGATCTTTTTTTCGTAGATAACCAGGTTAACGTTGTCCAGCGCCGGGAATTGATTGGCGAGATAACGCTTTGAAACATTTATTAATTCAAACCTGGGGGCCATTTTAAATTGGGCAGTCACTCAATTATTCTCCCCCACAAACTTTCGGATTTTTCACAATCTTTTCTTCATACCTAATCATAAGTATATTTTATATTAAATACAATAATATGTCAATTATAAGGGGCAGGTTGGGGGCAGGGAAAATTATCTTTCCCTCAAGCAATAACTTTTCAGATTTTCTTGGAAAAATATATCACGTATGATATAATCTTCCCATGAACTGGACGATTGAGTTTTACAAAACGAAAATGGGGAACATCCCGGTAAGAGAATTCCTGGACCGTTTAAATCCCAGGCAAGCTGCCAATGTTATCGAAGCAATGGACCTGTTGAAGACCTTCGGGCTCCAGCTCAGAGAGCCTTACGTTAAATTTGTTGGCGATAAACTCTATGAACTCAGGATTAAGGATCCGGATGGGGCATATAGGATTTTTTATTTTGCATCTGCCGGGAAGAAATTTGTGATGGTCCATGGCTTTGTGAAAAAGACTCAAAAAACTCCAGTCAAAGAATTGGCTATAGCAAAAAAAAGAATGAAGGAGTACTTAAATGGATGATCTGGAAAAATATTTAAGTGAACGGATAGAGAAAGATAAAGAGTTTAAAAAAATTTGGGAAGCAGAGAACATAAAACGTGACTTGATTAAAATGATAATCGAAATGAGAATAAAAGAAGGTTTAACTCAAAAAGGTCTGGCAGAAAGGTTGGAGACAAGCCAGTCTTCAATAGCCCGCCTTGAAAGCGGAAAAGGAAATCCAACTCTCAACTTCCTGGTAAAATTGGGGAATGTATTCAACAAAAAATTTGAACTTCGCTATTTGTAATAAGTTGGGCAAGGCCATTTTGCCGTTTGTGGAGAGGAAAAATTTTCTTCTTCCGCCTCAACATCTCCTGTTTCCGTCCAGGGAATGATCGATTCACTGGAAAAAATGGCTAATTCACCGAAAAAAATGGTAAAATCACAAAAAAGTGAGGCGTATCCGCCCAGGGAAATAACGTATTCCCTACATAAGAAGGCGAAATCGCTAAAAGAAGAGGCGTATTCACTCAAAAAATAGGCGCATTCACTTAAAAATGAGGCGTATTCACTTAAAAATGAGGCGTATCCGCTCAAGAAAATGGCGTATTCGCACGAAAAAATGGTCTGTACGCAATTTTGCCATTAATTATGACCGGACGGAAGACACGGCATTGCGAATACGCCTTTTTTTTGAGCGAATACATCAACTTATGACGCGAATACGCCTCACAAATAAGCGAATACATCAATTATTTGAGCGAATACGCCATTTCCCCGTGCGAATACGCCATTTTTTCCAGTGAATATATCGAGAATTCGGACACCTTTTTCATGATTCGCTGCACTTTTTCCATCATTGGAACAGGATTCGGCAGCGGGCTGGTTTTTCTTTTTCTGTTTTGTTATAATCCAACCATGGAAAATACAATTTTAGAAATTAAGAATATAAGTAAATCCTACGGCGATATTAACGCGTTAAGTAATTTCAGTGTATCCTTGCAAAAAGGCGAAATCCTGGGCCTACTGGGTCCCAACGGCGCTGGTAAAACCACCCTTATTTCCATTCTCTCCGGTACGGTCAAAGATTTTTCCGGGGCGGTTACCTTTAAAGGCAAAAGCCTCTTCGCCGACCGCAAACTGAAGAATTACATGGGCATCGTACCCCAGGATATGGCTTTTTACGAAGATTTAAACGCCCTGGATAATTTACTTTTCTGGGGCGGACTCTACGATATGCCCGGTTCGGAGTTGAAACAACGCGCCCTGGAGCTGCTGGACCTGGTAGAACTGGGCGCCCGGGCCAAAGAGCCGATTAAAAATTTCTCCGGCGGTATGAAACGCCGGCTCAATATTGCCATCGGCCTTATCCATAACCCCGAATTGCTGCTGCTGGACGAACCTACCGTGGGCATCGACGTCCAGGCCAAAGTGAGCATCCTGGATATTATTAAAAACGTCGGCCAAAAAGGCACATCCGTGATTTTTACCACCCATCAACTGGCCGAAGTGGAGAACCTCTGTTCCCGCATCGTCATCATGGATAAAGGTTCCCTATTGGCGCAAGGCACCCTGGAAGAACTGATTAAAATCGTGGGCGAAAAAGAATTGGTGGATGTGGTAGGGGAATTCGCGGCCGCAACAATAACGAACATATTAAAACAGGCGGATTTTGCCGAAATACTCTCTGTCAGCGATAACCTGGTGAACCTGGCCTTTGATGACACGGACAAAATCCCTGCCATGATGGAACTTCTCTTTAAAAACAGTATCCGGGTTTCGGATTTGAAAATCAAATCCCCCAGCCTGGAAGCGGTTTTCTTAAAATTAACCGGCAGGAGCCTGAGAGATTAAGGTCCGGTCCTGCCCCTGGGGAAACGAAACGTGAGACGAATATTATTAATACTTAAAAACGATGTCAAACGGCGGTTAAAAAATCCCTATTCCTTGCTGGTACTACTGGCTATACCGGTGCTGATGACCGCCATTATCGGCGCCATATTTGCACCCTCCGCCGATAATAAATTACCCAAAATAAAAGTACTGGTAGTGGATAAGGATAAAAACATTGCTTCGAAATTCCTGCTGGGCGCATTCGATTCACCGCAGTTGAAAGAGATGTTCCAGGTAACCATGGTGGCTGAAACCGAAGGAAAGAAATTAATGGCCGCGGGCAAAGCTTCCGCCATGGTGGTTATCCCGGAGAAATTCTCCGATCGCTTCATCAAAGCGGAAAAATCGCAAATCCTGGTGATTAAAAACCCCTCGGAACAGTTTTTACCCAACGTCGTGGAAGAATTCATGATCACATATGCGGTCATTATGTCCGGTTTTATCCAGGTCTTTGAACCGGAATTAAAGACCATCTATAGTTTCCTGGAGCAGGATACCCCACTGGAACAGGTTTCCATTGCTTCCATAACGCCCTTCCTGGAACAAAGCAAAAACAAAATCGCCGCTTTAAAGAACTACTTATCCCCCCTGTTGATTCAATTAAAAGCTGAGACGACCGGGGAAAAGAAACAAGAAGCCGGCTTTAATATTTTCTCGTTTATATTACCGGGCATGTCGATTATGTTTCTTTTGTTTATCATCGAAACATTTATCCGGGATATCCTGGTAGAGCGGGAA
>JAUPLE010000939.1 GCA_030837085.1 Acidobacteriota bacterium
ATCAAGGAACCTTTTTAAAAAGCCCTCACCGAGGGCGCGGTTCCTTGACCTCCAAAAATTTTTGGTCATTATATATTTTTTACCTCAATTTCCGCATCTTTCAACAGCGGCAACTTTGCGTCTCTTTCCGAGACCACGGGATGCTCCACCGGCCACTTAATCGCAATATCGGGATCATTCCACCGGATACCGCGCTCCAATTCCCGCGCATACTGGAAAGTACACTTATATAGAAAGTGCACCTCATCAGTCAAGGCCACAAAACCATGGGCAAAACCCGGCGGAATAAAAAGCATAATGTGGTTTTCCTCGCTTAATTCCACTGCTTCCCATTCCAGGTAATGGGGCGAATCCCGGCGAATATCGACCGCCACATCCCACGCCCGACCTTTAACCACACTGACCAGTTTCCCCTGGGAGGCCGGAGATAATTGAAAATGCAATCCACGTAAAACATTCTGAGTCGAAAAGGAATAATTGTCCTGGACAAAATCATAATCGATTCCATTATCGACAAAATCAGACTTCTTGTAAGTTTCAAAAAAATAACCGCGTGAATCTCCAAAAACCCGGGGCTGGATTTGCACCAACCCCGGTATCTCCATTCGCTTAAATTCAAAAGGCATAGATGTCTAACGCTCCATGTTAATTTCCCTTCCCGCTGAGGCGGGGAATTTAGGAAGAATTCTAATATTGACCTGTTTCCGTACTATTTCCCCGGTGACGGAATCGAAACCCACAAACTGCAATTGATAATCGCCCACAAATCCCGGGCCCGGCTGCCAGTAAAAAATCCCTTTTTCACTGTCCAGGGTAGAACCCACGGGGAGGGATTTCACTCGATCACCCACTTCCAGGTAGCCCCGGCATTTAAAGCCCAGGTTAATTTCCACCCGTTCCAATTCCCTGGTTTCCAGTAACATGGGTTCTTCTTGAAAGATACCGGGCGCCGATTTATCCAGCGGGATATTTAGCGTTTCGTTTTCCGGGGACATGAGGCGGAGGTCGGAAGTTCCCCCGGAATTTTGGACCGCAAAATACCTGGAGCCGATGCCGTCGCCATTTCCCGCGCTGTCCGTGGCCACCCAGGCGATGGTGTGAATGCCGTCGGTATACCGGGTCGTATCGAAATCAAAATACCCACCGGCGCCGCTGCTGTTGGCGTACCCGGGAAATAGAGCGGCAATATCTGCCCGGGAAAGATTATAAACCACATGCCCTTTAGCAACGCCATCGATATATACATTAATAGTGGAACCGTCGTTGGAGATGGAATTGGGCATAGGAGTCAGCGCCCAGCCCTGGTTCCTGAAAGCAGTACCGGAAGCGCTTCCTCCCGGACCGGGGTTGTCGATGGCCCCAAAGGGTTTCACTGCATTGGCATTGTCGCAGGTAATCGTACTGGAACCCAATGTGACCTGTGTACCCTCGGAATCTTTGGCAATGGCGTAAAGTATAAACGTCCCGTTACCCCCATTGGGAAGGAAATTGGTTAATAGCATATAGCCCCAACCGGCCTTGTAATTGAATGGATAATCGTTATAAGCGATTTCGATGTCGGGCCTAGCGCCTTCGACAAAAAGAGCATCGCCGATGTACACCATTTGCAAGCCTTCGCCTTCCACCGGATCCCTGTAGATTTTAACACTGTCAACGTATATATCATCCAACGCCCAGCCGGTCACAGGGATACTGCTGCTGACAAGGGAACCGTCCACAGGAGTGGCAAACTCCCCGAAAGGTGGCTTGTCGTCGTAAATCCTCTTTACAATAAGGGAAACGCTGACGGTCTGCGGGGAATCGTCGGCGACTGAAGATGATATGGTAATCGTCGCGCTGTAAGGCCCGGGTGAAAGGCTGTCGACATTGGCGTAAACTTCCACCGGGGCGCCGAGGAGACCGTTGGTAGGAGAGCAGACGAGCCAGGGAGCGTCATCGGAAATGGTCCAATCCAATACCCCGGTCCCCTTATTGAGCACAAGAAAATACTGCACAGGTGGATTTTCGGTTTGTTTGAGATACCCGAAATGCATCTGGGTTTTGTCAACACCGAGAATAGGATTGAATGTACCGCCGGGAACCTGGACGGATACGGTTTTTATTGGACCAAGCACACCTTTGCTGTTGACGGCTGCAATCTTATAGTATACCTTTTTCCCATGCGTAAATTCATAATCGATGTAACTAGCACCGGTTGTTCTTTTAATTTCCGATGCGGTATTGGCGGTAAAATCCGACGTATACCCCCGGTAAATAACAAATTCTTTAAAATCACCCCAATCGGTCCAATTATATTTGAGATTTGTCCAGATTTTTTCAGACCAGAACAACTGAACCAGGCCGGTGATAGAATTAAAGTTGGCCTTGAAACTTTCCACGGCTTTGGGGGAAAACACGGTCGTGATGGACTGCCGTGCTTTATCTCTAATCGCATCGAAAAACTTTTTGGCGGCAGTTCCCCGATTGGTGCCTTTGAACTGGTAATCGGACTGGCCTTCCCATTTAAAGAAACTGACGACATGGGGGCTGCCGTCGTACAGCCGCATCATTTGATTATACAGGAACTGGGCGCTGCTCAGTGTGGCCGTATAGCCCGTGGGAATAACTTCGGGATTATATTCCAGGGCTGCCCAATTGTCGGACAGGGCATCGGCGGCATCGATCCCGTAGAGGGTGGTACGCGCAAACCAGGTGCCGAAATTGATGTCGTAAAGAGTAATTCCTAACCCAATATCAGGATAGACATCGGCGGTCCATAGGGGGGATGCCGAGCTGTAATACCTGGGATTCAAATAGGGAATAAGCGGATCATTGGGCCGCGTTCCGAAGAGATAATCCGCCGGTATCTGGTGAGTAAAGTAATGACTCTTGGGGAATCCGCTGTTCCTGGCGATATTTGCCATGTCTTTGACATAATGGTACACCATTGTTTCCCGGAAAGTATTCCAGAGATCGTAAAAGGCGCTGTCCCCGGGATCAGACATGGCACGGGGCGGGTCAAACCCACCGGAAATATAATAAGCCCCTGATGTCGGTTTCATGCCGCCATAAGTATACTGGGAGACAGGAATAATATTGGGGTCGGGGTTGACGCTGTCGGTATAATTGGAATCCACTGCGTCGGCCAGACTCCAATTAAAATATTTCAAACTCCAGGTAGTAAACGAAGTACCGAAATCGCTATTCAAATTGGCCAGCCCACTGGAACCCTGGTAGCGGCTGCCGCCGCTGCTATATCCTTCGCCGGCGTATTCCTGGCCATCGGCATAAAGACCGGTATGCCGGATCCAATCCTGGAACTCCAACACGGCAAAGGGGGAATAGTCGCAAAAATAGTCCTGTAAGAATTGACTTTGATTGCTCCGGTTGTAATTCAATTCAACTTCCCCGGGGGCGCTGATGACGATATACACACTGGGATTCGCTGCTTGCACTTGTTTTATATAAGCCATGGCCGCGGTAATCTTGGCGTTAAGGTGCGCCCTTAATTTCCGTGCATACCGGGAAAGCGTGGCCCACACATATTTATTAATGACGGAAGCGTCGGCTTTCGATTGGGCCAGGGATTCGTCATCACGGTCGATATGGTTCAAGTCAATTGGAAAACCGGTACCACCACTTTCCTGTGGACTGCCGATTCCCCCGTTAAATGCGTCAAATGATTCACTGCCCTGGGCCGACGACGATATATTATTATCATTGTACCACTGCGCATTGCGGATATCTTCTTCCTTGGCTTCTTTATAAAATTCGACAAACCGCGCCAGTCCGTAGGTTAATGATAAATGAATACCCACTTTGTTCTGTTTGGCAAAGGCAATGGCTCGGTCCAGTTCTGTTTTGAAATCTTTGATCCCATCGCCTATATTATTAATATCAATATGCCATTCCATATCAACGCCGATAAAATCCGAAAAAAGCAGCGGGGCATACAGCCCATTGCCAAATTGGTTCTTAATTGAATCAATCTCGGCTTGCTCCTCATCAAGAAAATTATGGGTGATAGAAAACATCATTGAGTTGTCATAGGTCGGCCTGGGAATCTCTTCCGCCGCCCAATTTTGATATGTTCCAACGGTAAGTGAAACTGCTAAAAGTAGTATTGTTATTATTTTTTTCATTGTCTCCTCATAGATATCCCAGGCTTTTTAACATCTTTTTTTCTTCATCGGTCAATGGTTTATCCGCCGAGGAAGCGCCCAGGATTTTTTTTGTTTCTTCCCGGTAGAATCGCAGAGATTCAAATATGCCTTTTTTGCTCTTCACGACTCTCTCTTTTAAAGCAGGCGAAACAGGGGAATCGCCGCCGCTGCCGGGAAGAATGTTTTTGATCATTGCTAAATCCGATTCCAGGTTGTATAGTTCATCACCTGTTTTAAATTTTCTCTGGGTTTTTAAATTGGTAAATATCCTATTTTCCGCTTCTATCCTGCCGGGGATATTCATTATGTATTTCAAAGCATCTTCACCCGGCAGTAGGGCATACTTCAAATTAGCGATCCGGGTTTCTTTTTTTCGTTGGATTACCCCAGAGAGACGATCCAGCGGCGTGGCTGGAAAGATAGCCGTGATCGTAACCATACCCGGTTTTTTATCAGTGAATGAATAAGTCGCCTTTGAATTGGCCGGCCCGATCCGATAACCCACGGAAAAGCCATTGTCTTTTTCCACGTCGAATCTTAAAACGCCGAAATACAAACCGCTTCGAAGCGCTTCCGGGTACGCGATATCGACCACAACCTTGTCGGATTTCTCTAAATATTCCTCCCGCCATGCCCCTTGCGGGACCGGTATTAAGCGGTCTGCTAACCCGGAGTTTTCCGCCCCCCGCACAACAAACCACTGTTTATACATATAATCGAAATTTAAAATATAACTGTAAGGGACACTGAGCCATTGGATAGACCTTACAAAGGCAGGGTCGCCGATAACCAGGAATTCGCGCGTGGGAACCGGTTTCGGGTATCCTTTGGGATCCAAAAGGTTAATTCCGTGCATATGCCCGGGTTTTTCAAAATTAAGATTTGCCCGGCCCAGGAGTGTTACGGCTATATCCATCGTAGAAACAAACTCTTCAATGATTTTACGATTGGGGATATTATAACCATGGAAAATGAGCGGAACAAAGGTGGTTTCACTGTAGAAATCATGGTGTACGGCGGAACCACCGTGATCTCCCAATTGTTCGCCGTGATCGGCGGTGATACAGGTGAGCAAGGTTTCACTTAACCCTTTTTCCTCCAAGTAACCATATAGCTTTTTAAATTGCTCGTCCGTATAACGAATCTCTTTATCGTAATTGATGAAGGGATACCGTTTTTTATCTTTCTCATAGGATTCGAAAGTGATTTCTTTCCGATTTACATAGGGCGTGTGGGGGTCGTAATAATGAACCCAGATGAACAAGGGTTTGTCCTTCTCCTTTTCATCTTTTTTATGTTTTTCCAGGTATTCGTCGATTTGCTCAAACAGGCTTTTATTTACCGATTCCGCGACGCGGAACCAGTGTTCATTGTATTTTATGTTCTTATCCCAGGTGTCGGAAAAGGAATCGAAACCCTGGTTAAAGTTGTATTTATGCGACAAATGAAATGCAGCGATGGTTCCAATGGTATAATAGCCGTTTTTCTTTAATACCTCGGCAATCGTTTCCGCTTTATCTTTCAAGCTGGTGGCGTTGCGGATAACTTGATGGGCCAGTGGGTGAAGCGAGGTAAGAATCGTGGCGTGGCTTCCGTCGGTAAGCGGCAGGGGAGTGACGACGTTTTTATAAACCACGCCGTGTTTTGCCAGGCTATCGATAAAGGGAGAAGTGTCCAGTGGGTAACCGTAACACCCCAGGTGGTCCCTTCTCAATGTATCGATGGTAATCAACAAGATATTAGGTTTGGCTTGTTTCTTTGTACAACCCGGAAACAAAAAAACCAACACACAAAAGACCAGGAAAAGATATTTTTTCAAAGCATTCTCCTTGATTCATCTAAGAGTTCATTGTAAAGGAAATAAGAGTTTGTGTCAATCAAAAGTTTTGGGAAGTCCCGAAATCGGGTTGATTTTCTTCAATATCTCTCTGCCTAAGCTTGTAAGGCGGTACTTTTGCAGAGGGCTATTCGGTTTATCCGGGATAGCATATTCGATTGCGCCTATTTCCAAGGCTGGCCCAATATAGAATTCACGAATGCTCTTTTTGTCTTTTAAATTCAATAACTCGCGAATATGCTGATTCCCAAGTGAATCATGGTTTATAAATAATCCAAGGAGTTTTA
>JAUPLE010000940.1 GCA_030837085.1 Acidobacteriota bacterium
ATTTAGCGAAGTCTTTACCGGGTTATATGGTCCCCATGCATTTTATAGCCCTAGAGAAAATACCATTAACGGCCAGTGGAAAAGTTGACCGAAAAGCGCTGCCGCGTCCCGATCATCTGGAAGCTGCGAATATTTATGTTGCTGCCGGGAATAACGTAGAAGAAAAACTGGTAGTGCTGTGGTCAGAGGTATTGGGAATGCAGCAGGAGAAAATAGGCGTTGATCATAATTTCTTCCACCTGGGAGGACAGTCGCTAAAAGCCGCCATGCTGATTTCCAAAATCCACAGTGTATTCAACGTAAACCTCCCCCTGGTTGAAGTTTTCGAAAGTCCTACCATCAGAGCTCAGGCCCGGTACATAAAAGAAGCGGAGGTTATCCATTACACCCCCATTGAGGCTGTAGAAAAAAAACAATATTATGAACTTTCGCCAGCCCAGAAACGGTTATTCATTATGCACCAGATGGAAGCCCCATACAACATGGGCAGCGCCTGGCGGTTGAAAGGACAATTGGATAAGAACGGGGTGGAAGAGACCATCCGGCAGTTGATCCACCGGCATGAAAGTCCGAGAACATCATTCCTTACGGTGGAAAATGAACCGGTGCAGAAGATACATGATGCAGTGAAATTTCAAATCGAGTATGATGAATTGGCCACGGACAATCACGGACAAACACAAACTTTTTTATCAATGGATTTCATTCGGCCTTTTGATCTTTCCTGTGCGCCGCTGCTGCGGGCAAGATTGAGCAGAACAGGAGAAAATGAGTATGTTTTTATGGTAGATATTCATCATATTGTATCTGACGGGCTTTCGTTGGGAATTTTTATGAAAGAATTTATGGAGTTATACCAGGGGCGAGCCCTGCTACCGTTACAATTGCAGTACAAAGATTATTGCCAATGGTTGAAACAGCAGCGACGGCAGGGTATATTGGGTAAACAAGAAGAATACTGGCAAAAAATCTTTGAATCCGAAGTACCGCTGTTGGAACTTCCTTATGATTATCCCAGGCCCACTTTCCAGAGTTTCGAGGGCCGCATAGTGTTTTTACATTTGGATAGTGAAGAGACAGAAGCTTTGATACGGTTTATATCCGGCGAAAAAAGTAGCACCACTCTTTACATGGTTTTGTTGGCCTTGTTTAATGTATTGTTGGCAAAATTGAGTGGAAATGAAGACATTGCCGTAGGTACTCCCGTCCACGGCAGGAATCACATGGACGTGCAGCCGATTATCGGGATGTTCGTGGGGACATTGGCCATGAGATTCAATCCTGTGCCTGCTAAAAGCATTGAACAGTTTATCCGGGAAGTAAAAGAACACTCGTTGGCAGCTTTTGAGAACCAGGATTACCCCTTTGAAGAGTTGGTGGAGAAAGTAGTGGTAAATAGGGATACCAGCCGTAATCCATTATTTGATGCCATGTTTGCCGTACAGGACAGCGAGATATTCCCGGGTTTTGAAGTTGAAGGGTTAAGTGTGAAACCCTATGAATATGACAATGGAACCGCATATTTCGATCTTTTCTGGGAAGTAATCGAAAAGTCGGACATATTGACCTTTGCCCTTCACTACTGTACCAAATTATTTAAAGAAGAAACAATAAAACGATTTTTTAGTTATTTCGAAAGGATTGTTACGGCTGCTGTTGAAAATCCTGGGCGGAAAATAGGTGAAATAGAGATCATAACAGGGGAAGAGAAGCGAGAAATATTATACGATTTCAATGATACGCAGAGTGATTATCCGCGAGACAGAACCATTCAGTGGTTATTCGAGGAGCAGGTGGAGCGAACGCGGGATGGCATCGCGGTTTTTGGCCACGGACTTACACGGACAACTCTTTCCTACAATGAATTGAATGAACAATCCGGTCGATTGGCCCATCTATTAATTGAAAAAGGCGTCCTGGCGGACAATATTGTCGGTATAATGATGGAACGTTCAGTGGAAATGATTATCGGCATACTGGGTATATTGAAATCCGGGGGCGCTTATTTGTCTATTGACCCGGGGTATCCGCAGGAAAGAATCGATTATATGTTAAAAGAAAGCGGAGCTAAGATAATTATAGAAAAAGCGGAAGAGCGGAAGAGCGGAAGAGCGGAATTTGTATTCTCTAGCTTTTTCCCCGCTTCCTCGCTTCCCCGCTTCGTCGCTTCCGATTCATCTAATCTCGCTTATGTCATCTACACCTCCGGATCGACAGGGAAGCCCAAGGGCGTTATGGTAGAACATCGTAATGTGGTTCGGCTGGTAAAAAATACGAATTATGTGGAATTCAATGTAAATGATCGGCTATTACAGACCGGGGCATTGGAGTTTGATGCTTCGACGTTTGAAATCTGGGGTTCATTACTGAGTGGTATGACCCTGTGTATTTTGACTAAAGATGATATATTAGACCCGCAGCGGTTGAAATCGCTTATAAAGAGATACGATATTTGCACCATGTGGTTGACCTCTCCATTGTTTAACCGTATGGTGCAATGGGATGTGGAGATATTTTCAGGTCTTCGTTATTTATTGGTAGGTGGGGATATATTATCCCCCTCGCATATTAACCAGGTACGAAAGCGGTTTCCCGGGTTAGAAATAATCAATGGGTATGGTCCAACCGAGAATACAACGTTTTCCACCACCTACCGGATAGATAAGCAATATGAGAATCGAATCCCTATTGGGAAGCCTATAGCCAATTCGACGGCGTATATAGTAGACAGGACGGGTCACCTGGCGCCGGTGGGAGTTGCGGGAGAGTTGTGGGTTGGAGGGGATGGGGTTGCCCGGGGGTATTTAAACAATCCGGAATTAACTGGAGAAAAGTTTATCAGAAGTTTTGCGGGGGTCAAGGGGGGGCTTTTTCAAAAGCCCCCCCTTGTCTCCTACAAAACCGGCGATCTGACAAGGTGGCTTGACAGTGGCGACATCGAGTTCCTGGGCCGCATCGATCAGCAAGTGAAGATCAGGGGATTCCGGGTAGAGTTGGGTGAA
>JAUPLE010000106.1 GCA_030837085.1 Acidobacteriota bacterium
ACAACCCTCGATCCTCTTAATAAACGCCGACGCCAACCCCTGGATCGCATAAGCCCCGGCCTTGTCCAGGTAATGCTCCTTATCCAGGTAATACGCCAACTCCTCTTCGCTAATCTGCGAAAACTCCACCCGCGTCCGGGCATACTCATAATAGGATATACCCCGGTAACGAACAGCCACCCCGGTCAATACCTCATGCACATTGCCTGACAATATCTTCATAAACCGGTAAGCCTCATCACGGTCCACAGGTTTTCCAATGATTAAATTGTCACACCACACGATCGTATCGGAACTGACGACCGGGACATCAAAAAACTCTTCCCTGTAAACCGCCTCCCCTTTTGCGATAGACACACGGCGCAGAAACACTTCCATAGGCTCCCCGGGTAAGCTGCTCTCATCCACAAAAGGTACAATAATCTCCGGTACGAAGCCCAACATGTTTAACAATTCCTTTCGACGGGGCGATGAAGAAGCCAATATCAGTCGCATACACGCCCTCCTATTTACCCTTTACCCGGTACTTGTCCATCAAATAACGGAGGGAACGATAATTCAGTTTTAACATTTCAGACGCCTTTTTCATATTGGAATTGCTTAACTGGAAAGCCCGGATGATGATCCGGCGGCTGATATCATCGATATGCCCCTGGAAATCGAAATGCCCATCCTGCAGCAGCGCATCAATATCCGCGGCCGGGGGATTCTTATCCGTGATATTATAGACCAGTTCCGAAGAGAGACTTTTAGTTGTGACAAATTTTCCCTTTTCCAGGGCCACGGCCCGTTCCACTACATTCTCCAATTCCCGGATGTTGCCGGGCCAGGGGTAACTATTAAAAAGCTCCAACACATCTTTCTCAACCCCCTCGATGTCCCGGTTAAACTTTTCATTAAACGTTTTCAAGAAATATTTCACCAGCAGCGGGATATCGTCTCTGCGTTCCCGCAGCGGCGGAAGATTGATGGATATTACATTCAACCGGTAAAAGAGGTCCGAACGGAACTCGCCGGTTTTCATTTTTTCAACCAAGTCCTTGTTGGTAGCGGAAATAATACGGACATCGATTTCCAATTCTTCATTGCCGCCCACCCGGCGAATTCTCCGTTCCTGGAGGGCGCGCAGCAGTTTCACCTGCATTTTCTGCGACATCTCGCTGATTTCATCCAGGAAAAGGGTGCCTTTATCGGCCGCTTCGAATAAACCCTGTTTATCCTTATAAGCATCGGTAAACGCGCCTTTGGTATGGCCGAACAATTCGCTTTCCAATAAATTTTCCGGCAGCGCGCCGCAGTTGATGGAAACAAACTTACACCCGCTGCGCTCACTTTTATTATGGATGGCCCGGGCGATCAACTCCTTGCCGGTCCCGCTTTCGCCGCTAATCAATACCGAGGAATCGGTTTTCGAAATAGTATCGACCATTTCGAAGATATCCAGCAACTTCTGGTTTTTTCCCACGATGTTTTCAAACTTTTCCTTATCCGTCAGCCTGGATTTCAACTGGATGTTTTCCTTTTCTATATTCGTTTTGTATATGGCGCGGTCGATAATAATCTTTAATTCATCCAGGCTAAAGGGTTTGGTCACATAATCCTCGGCCCCCAGCTTCATGGCTTCCACGGCATCGTTGGCCGAAGCAAACGCCGTGATCATTATCACCGGGATCTCCGGGCTAATGACTTTTATCTTCTTCAGCAGATCAATGCCGCTGATATCCGGCATTTTAATATCCGATATGACCAGGTCGAAACTTTCCTTTTTCAATTTTTCCAGGGCAGTTTTGCCGCTCTCCGTGCAAGTGACATCGAAACCGCTCTTTTTTAAAACAATCGCCAACATGTTGCGGATGCTGGGGTCATCATCGATGACCAATATTTTTAACTGCCCTTGAAACATATGATTACCTCAGTCCCGATATTTTTTTCAGAAATTATTTTTATGTCAAAATTGTGTTCGTCGATAATCCGCTTAACAATCGCCATACCCAACCCAATGCCCGAGCTGAATTTCGAATAAAAAGGGGTAAATATTCTCGCCATTTCACTACCGGCGATCCCTACCCCGTTATCCTTAATGGAAAGATATATTTCTCCATCTTTCCCATAAATATTAATTTCGATGACCCCATCTTCATTAACCGCTTTAACCGAATTGTTGATCAAATTCCAGATCACCTGGTCGATTTTCTTGATATCCGCGGTTATCAGGTTTCCTTCACTGTATTTTTTGACCAGTTTTACCCCGGGATAATTCAGGGCAATCAGTTCCGAGACATCATCCACCGCCTGCGAGAGATCAAATTCCACCAATTTCAATGGGATCGGCCTGGCATAATCCAGGAACACCTCGATCGAATTTGATAACCGACCCGATTCCTTGACAATAATATCCATCAGGTTTTGATACTCGGTATCCAGTTTTAATTCCTTGCTTAGAAACTGGACAGACCCGGAAATCGAAGCCAGGGGGTTCCGTATCTCATGGGCGATGCCGGCGGACATCTCTCCGATTAAAGCCAGTCGCTCTTTTTGTTTTAACCGTTTCTCTATTTCACGTTTATCCGTCAAATCCGTTACAATAAAAACGTATACTTTATCAAACGAATAAATATTCTCGATAATGGAATGGGAGACTCCCAGCACCCGGTTATTCACCTCCACTTCAAAATACAATTTTTTATTAAGGTCCGACACCGCTGCTCCATCTTCACCATCGCTGTCGATTTGCGCATCTGTGCCGCCGATTTTCAAAGAACCCACCGGCGACAATGACAGCAAATCGAAAATATTACTACTGCTATTTAATTTCAACAGCACCCTGGATTTTTCATTATAGGAAATGATCGTACCTTTAGCATCGCTGACAACAAACCCATTTTCCATCTTTTCCAACACCGTGTTGTTCAATAGCATCAGGTCTTTTAAATTTTCCCTGGCGTTTTTCAAAGCCGCCCCGGTTTTTCGAATGCGGTCAAAGTAATAGGAAGATAATATCGCGATACTGGAAAAGGCCACAAAGCTCATCACAAGGTTGTAGATAAAGACGTTCAGCGTAATATTGATGGAAGCGATAAGGGGATAATAGGGAATAATCTCCAGGTAGATCAAATCAGACAACACCCCGAACACGATATAAGAAAAAGTGGCAATGTATATGGTGTCTCGCCGGGTTAAAAAACTCGCCGCCGTGATGATGGGAAAGATATAGAGAAAATAAAAAGGGCTGGTAATACCGCCGGAATAGTAAACCAGGAGGGTGATAAGGGCAATATCCACCAGGGATTGGAAATATAATACCACCCGGTAGTCGAACCGTTTGAAGAGCTTGAAATTGAGAATACTCAAACCAATGGCCGCCGCCAGGGCGATGAATATGGGGGCAAAAGAAAAAGGGGTTTCCGCCAGGACAGCTAAAAAGATGGAGACGACGATTAGAATCGAAAGAATTGCGATGCGTAAGGCATTCTGAAATGAAAAGCGGCCACCGCTTTTATTCTCTTCCAAAAACGTTAACCTCGATCTTTTTTAGATTTTTCCGACAATATCAAACATGGGCAGGTACATGGCAATAATGACACTTCCCACTATTCCGCCCAGGAACAGGATCAAAAGTGGTTCCATCAAGGAGACCAACGCATCTACCGCCTGGTTGACTTCCTCGTCGTAAAAATCCGCGACTTTTCCCAGCATGTTCGAAAGGGCGCCGGTTTGTTCACCTACATTGATCATTTGCGTCACCATGAAGGGGAACATTTTCGTTTCTTCCCAGGATTCGCCCAGGGGTTTACCTTCCTGGACCGAGGAGCGGCTTTTGAGTACCGTATCTTCGATGATGGAATTACCGGCGGTCTTAGCCGTAATAGTCATGGCCTCGATAATTTCCACGCCTGAGTTTAATAAGGTTTCCAGCGTCCGGGTTACCCGGGCCACGGCTACTTTCAACAGCAATCCGCCGAATACGGGGAGGCGCAGTTTCAACCGGTCGAATACCCGTCGTCCTTTAAACGTCTTGTTGTAGGAGCGAAGGGCAAAAAAGATGCCCACACCTGCGGCAACCAGGTAGAGAATATTGGCCTGCATAAACCGGGAGATACTGATCAATACCGCTGTGGGAGTGGGAAGGGCTGCGCCCAACTGGGCAAACATGTTTTCGAACACAGGAACCACTTTTATCATAAGCACAGTAGTGATAACCACGGCAATGATCAATACCGAAACGGGATACGCCATAGCGGATTTTACTTTTCCCATTAACCGGGCCATGTTCTCAATATACTCTGATAACCTCATTAAAATGGTATCCAGGTTACCGGAAGCTTCACCGGCCTGGATCATACTGGTATAAAGATCGCTGAAGATATCCGGGTATTTTTTTAAAGCATTGGAGAAGTTGGAACCGGCTTCTACTTCCTTCCTGATTTCAATTAACGCTTCTTTGAAGTATTTATTCTTCTGTTGGGTGGCAAGGATGCCAAGTCCTTGGGTCACGGGCAGTCCGGCATTGAACATAACGGCTAATTGTCGGTTAAAGACCGACAAATCCCGCAAGGATACTTTCTTTTTCATTGTTCCTTTTCTTAAAAAAGGAATCGGTATCTGGGTTTTTTTCCTCTCGATGTTTAAAACCTGGATTTGATCTTTTTCCAATGCGGCGATCACTTCAAACGACGTTCTACCGACTCTTTCGCCTGTTACGATGTTTCCTGCAACGTTTTTTCCTCTATATTTAAAAACCGCCATTTATTCCCCCTTAAAAATTAGTTGCCTTGGCAGGCGCTTTAGCGCCGCCCCCGGCATATCCCTGCTTGAATTGACTGGATAATCCTGTGGGGCCTCTCTTTATAATCTCAATCAATTCTTCAGGGTTATGAGACATACTCATTGCCAAATCCTGGGTAATATCCCGTTTAAAATAAAGATTGGCTAATGATTGATTGAAAGTAATCATCCCGTATTTATCCTGTCCTGTTTGCATACTGGAATAGATCTGATGAATTTTATTATCCCTGATCAAGTGTCGAATGGCAGGATTGGGAACCAAAACTTCAATGGCCAGGCATCTCCCCCTGCCGTCTGGTTTCGGGAGCAGCGCCTGGGTAACAATGCCCTCCAGGTTCATGGACAACTGCGTACGTACCTGGTCCTGCTGGTGGGGAGGGAAGACGTCAATCAAACGGTTGATGGTTTGGGAAGCAGAATTGGTGTGCAGAGTTCCGAAGGTCAAATGACCGGTTTCAGCAATAGTAATAGCCGATTGAATGGTCTCCAGGTCCCTCATTTCACCGATTAAAACCACATCCGGGTCCTCACGAAGCGCTGCCCTTAAGGCGTCGGAAAAACTTTTGGTGTCGGCATGCAATTCCCGTTGGTTTACCATTGCCTTTTTGTGCGTATGGAGGTACTCGATAGGGTCTTCGATGGTGATAATATGAACAGGTTCTTCAGTGTTGATCTTATCAAGCATGGCAGCGAGGGTGGTTGTTTTTCCCGAACCGGTGGGGCCCGTAATCAATACCAGTCCCCTGGGTTTCGAACACATGGTGGAAACCACAGCCGGGAGTCCTAACTTTTCAAAGCTCCAGATTTCGTAGGGAATTCTTCGGAAAGCCCCTGCCACTGCGCCGCGCTGCATAAATACATTGGCGCGGAACCGGGCAATGCCTTTAATTCCAAACGAAAAATCAAGCTCCCAATTCTCTTCAAATTTATATTTTTGCGTATCATTCAAGATACTATATATGATCTGCTTGGTTTCAGCCGGACTCAACGATGGATGCTCGATGCGTTTCAAAATTCCATGCACCCGGATAACCGGCGGGGAATTGGTGGTAATATGAAGGTCTGTACCGCCTTCATCCACCATTATCTTCAATAACTGGGGCAACGGTAATGCCATTTTATTTCTCCTTACACTTTTGTCGATTCTCGAAGCACTTCGTCGATGGAGGTAGACCCGAGTTTAATTTTCTCGATACCGCTTTGACGAAGCGTTAACATACCTTTTTCCTTGGCTTTTTGCCTTAATTCGGAAGTAGAAGCGCCCACCATGATCTGTTCCCGTAATTCTTCATCGATCTCCATTACTTCGAAAAGCCCCACGCGTCCTTTGTAGCCGGTGCTGCTGCATTTTTCGCAGCCGTTAGGTTCGAAAATCTGGATGGATTTAGCTTCCTCCGGGGCGAAACCCACATCGATAAGGGTTTGTACCGGCACCTTGGCCGGTTTCTTGCAGTTTCCACACAATCGCCGGATCAGACGCTGCGCCACCACCAGTCTCACCGCACTGGATACCAGGAAAGGTTCGATGCCCATATTGATCAACCGTGCGATGGTAGAAGGGGCGTCATTGGTATGAAGCGTGGATAATACCAGGTGTCCGGTCAAGGCTGCCTTGATTGCGATATCGGCGGTTTCAAAATCCCGAATCTCACCTACCAGGATAATGTTGGGGTCCTGCCGCAAGAATGATCGCAGCGCCGCCGGGAAAGTAAGACCAATGGCCTCGCGGATATTCACCTGGTTAATCCCGAATAGGTTAAATTCCACGGGGTTCTCCGCGGTTAATATATTGACTTCGTCGCTGTTTAACTTTGAAATAGCGGAATAAAGAGTATTGGTTTTGCCTGAACCGGTGGGGCCGGTAACCAATACGATGCCCCAGGGTTCGGCGATACTTTTCTCAAAACGCTGCAGCGACAAAAGTTCAAAGCCTAATTTTGTCAGGTCCAGCATTAAATTATCTTTATCCAGGAGCCGGATAACGATTTTTTCTCCGTGGATGGTGGGCAGGGAGGAAACCCTCATATCAATGGCCTTGGTTTTGCCTTCAATCACGATTTTGGTTTTAATTCGACCGTCCTGGGGAAGTCGTCGTTCCGCGATATCGATGCCGGCGATCAGTTTTACCCTTGACAGCACCTTGTTCTTCAAATTCATCGGGGGGGTCATGTATTCGTGTAAAATACCGTCGATCCTGAAACGGACGCGGAATACTTTTTCATATGGTTCGAAATGGATATCGGAAGCGCCTTTGACTACCGAATCCTGGAAAATCAAATTGACCAATTTGATGGCGGGGGCGTCTTCGTCACTTTCGCCTTCGTACAAATAATCTTCGGTTTCTTCCACTAACTCGATGGCCGCATCATCGATATCGCCCATATCGATTTCCTCCAGGAATTTTTGCGCTTCGATCCCGGTGGAAGAACCGTAATATCTATCAATAGCTTCTATAATAGAGGTTTCCGGAGCAATGACGGCCTGGATCCTCAAATTAGTGGAGAAGCGTATCTCCTCCTGGACAAATAAGTTCGACGGGTCGGCCATGGCCAGCGTCAGCATGGACCCGATCCGGTGGACCGGCATTACAATATGTTTGCGTGCTATCTCCGGCTTGATTAACTCCAATACTTTCTCATCGATGTCGAATTTTGAAAGGTTAATGGAAGGATATCCGAATTGTTTACTCAGGGCCTGGGCAATGTCTTCTTCAGTGACATAGCCCAGGCGGATCAGGACGCTCCCCAGTTTCCCCGGTTCATTCTTCTGGGCCTCCAGGGCGTTTTGAAGTTGCTCATGTGTTATCCTGCTGTCATTTAACAGGAATTCTCCAATTTTCATCGTCATGTTCTAACTACCTCGACATCTTGTTATTGTAAAAAAAAAATTCGCATATGTCAATTCATTACTGCAAAGAAATAAAACCTGAGATTGCCAGGTTTTTAACAGAACCGCTGCTGTCCATTCCCACTGCAAAATCCACGAGAAATTTCTTCATATTAAAACCCAGTCCCAGCCCATAAAGGGCACTGGACTTCGAACCGAAGAAATGTTTCTCGGTCAAATCGCTTAAAAAACCGGCCCGAAGAAAAAAGCGGTTATCGAAAAATCCTTTTTCGATGCCGAACGACATGGGTTGCATTTTGTCGCCGTTGTGAAGCAAGTCGGTTTTAGCGATATCCATATCCAGGTAGATTCCCCATTGGGAATCGGGTCTGAATGCTAGTCCGGCAATCACCCGGCGGTCAAGGGTAATCGTTCTTAATTGGGACTTAATCTGCGGGTTTCCCACATTCTTTGTCACCAGCGCCACTTTGAAATATCGGCCCACATCCATACTCAGCGAGAGGTCCACAATGATTTTGGAAAACTTTTTATCGGCTTGATGCCATCCTCGCTCGATATAATCTTTGGCGCTTAGATCCTCTGAAAACACATCAGTCACAATGGAGGGGCGGGACTCAGTTACTTTCCCGTTCAAATAGTGGAAAGTGACACCGAAATACAGGTTATTGGAAAGGCCGAAAGCATAAGAGAGAGAAATCTGTTTGTACCGAAGCCCGAAGATATTCATGGACAGGGAAGCGATATCCGCGTTGGACACGTTACCGGGGTCTTTATCGAAGAAACCCGCTCCCGGATCGACGGGATTCATGACCGTGGTGTTCACCAGGGAAACGGAAATGCCGTAGTTCTGGCCGGCAAAGCCCGGGATATTGGCGCTGAAACCGTAAATACCGCTTTTTAAACTGAACAGATCGTGCAGCTTCGAGTAAAGGATCTCCTTTTGGTTGGTGGGAAGGGATTCGAAGTGTTTCAAATCGTAATCCAGTACATCGCTGAGGTTACCGGAAAAGTCTTTATTATCCAGGTAACTGTTCTGGTATTGGTAGCCTGTCATTGCAGAGGAGAACGAAGCCAGCAAGGATGGGTTAATGAATACGGCATTCAAATCATAGTTGTAAGCAGTACCGGCATAACCGAGGGATAAGGACCGCGCCCCATAGTAAACGGGTACAATGGAAAACAATTGACAGCCGACAGTAAATAAGACTATAAAAATCAATGTTTTTTTCATAGTCCAAATGATACAACACTAGAAACGAATATGCAACAGGAAAAATGAAATATTTTCTGCGCCGGTCAAACGATCGCTTGGAACTCTTTATTTTATGGCGTCATTTTTTTCTTTGTAACAGCGAGGATCAGTGGTTTTAAAATAAATAATAAACCAACGGCAATAAACAGGATACCCACGATCAGGGTGTTTTCGATAATCGCGCCGTAGAATATGGCCGCCAGCATGAGCAGGATAATGGCCGGGATTAAAAATTCCCATTTTCTCGCCGCGAAATAAAGTCCCAGGAATCCTAAACCCGGACCGATCAGGAAATTTGGCCAGGTGGTGGCGGCATATTCCCAGGTAGTGAAATTGAGCCAGAGAAAATATCCGCAATAAAATAGCAAGAGGATAACAGGAAAGATAACCGCGCTTAATTTTGTCTTGTCCTGGATAAAAACCGCGATCAATATCGCAACCGGGATCAGCATAAAGAGCGGCCATAACTTGGCCATCCCCAGGTGGGGAATTATATTGGCTGCCAGCATTAATACCCCAACTCCCACCAGGATAGAACCTAAAACAAGTACACCGAAATTATACTCTTTATTCTTTTTTTCTTCCATTTGGAACCTCCATGTTTTTTTCATTTTTCATTTCGTTAATACATGAAACACGTATCCGGCAACCTGAAAGTTCTCAAAAAAAGAAAGTAGAGCCCGCGAAACACACGAAAAACGCGAAAACAAAGAAAAACGAACAGTTATTTAAGACGACGCGGCAAGGGCGATCAACACCCTCAAGATTTTAAATCCTTCGAGATAATCATTGGCGGTAAAAGCAACGGAGCGGGGGGCTGTGCGTTTGACTTGCGGGAGTTGCGAAGGCATCTCCGCCTGGGCGCTGTTGAGAACTTCCAGTTCGAAATTGAATGGAGGGTTTAGTTTGAAAGCAGGAATCTTATCTTTCTTCAATAAAGCCTCTTTTGCGCCTTCTTTCAAACGTTTCCTGGCTTCCTCGGCCGGGAGAAGTTTAGCGGCATAACGGCCGATGCCTTGCTTCACTGCCACGGTTACGATCTCGTTGCCCAGGATAGATTTTGCCTGGTTGCAGGTTTCGTCATCGCCGCTCAGCATAATTACCGGGACTTTGAAATAACCGGACAGCGCGCCGTTGACTCCCAGTTCCGGTAATTCCAAACCGTTAACCCTGATTGCCCGGACTATCCCACCTGAAATGGTGTGGTCAAGGATGGCCGATGCGGTCCCGGCTTTGGCGTGGTAGCCGACAAATATACAGGCGTCAAAATGTTCGCCGATTCCTTGCATCATGGCCAGGGGTTTGGGCGACCCGGAGATTAAAGCGGCTTTGGGATGCAGTTCGTCGGCGATGATGTTGCGCATGCCGCCGTGGGAATCATTGACCACGATTTCCGTGGCCCCGGCCTCAAGAAGGCCTTCTATCACGGCATTAACATCCTGGACCATCCATTTGCGGGCCAAACCGAAGTCCCTGCCATCGGTCATTGTCTGGTCGGCCTGGACAACGCCCCAAATTCCTTCTATGTCCACCGAGATGAAAACCCTGAGCGGGGCTTTTTCCCCGGCGTAAAGATAAGAAAACACGGCAAACATAATTAAAAAAATAGTAACTCGTTTCATGGTTACCTCCTGGATTTAAGTTATCATTTTACCTTAAAACGAAAATAAATGGAATAATTTTTAGCCACGGACGTTACCGGCAACACGGACTAACCAGAACGTTGGGGAAATTTCCCGGATTTCAAAAGGGAAAAGGCTGGATATCCCCTTTTTCCTTGAATTCCCCGTTAACAGTTAACCATTAACAATCGACAATTGACAATTATCCCTTTTCCGCTTTCTTCAATGGGGATCGGGCAGACTATTTGCCAACGATTTCTTTTATGATTGTGTTTAATACGTCTATCCCGGTTATCCCTTCGTGACCGATCACATTTTCTTCAGCTCCATCATGTAGATGATTCGGAAATGTGTTGATTTCAGGATGATGCTTCGCATTATCCCATCTCTTCAAAAGAGCGCCTTCTTTATTTTGCCAGTGGAACCTGTATTTTGTTGTAGTCATTTGTTCTTCTTTTTCAACCAATCGCTCAGTAAGTTCCAGGAGACTTCCATCACTAAAAAGGATTTTATAACGATATATTCCAATCTTTTCTAAATCAGTATCCCAGATCGTTCTTCTGATAATTTCTATATCGATAATTTCATCAGCGGTAAAAATCAAATCATCAAGTTTTTTTAAGTAGTTTTCGATCATCGATCGTTTAGGGTTTCAAGTTCGTCGATTCTTTTCCTGAACAGCAGCATATTCTCATACAGGCCGCTCCATTCGAAAAAATCTCCGCTATCTCCCAACTCTCCGGCCTCAAATTTTTTGTAAAATCGACTTGAAGTCATTTTATAATGTGTTTCAAACCTCTCCAGTTCGCGATTGATTTGGTCGGTGTTTTCCCGGTATTTAGCCAACTGGTAATGAATGAGCTTGTTCAAGGTATTTTCAACTACCCCTCCGGCCCCGATTGAAAAAAGAGTATCTATCTTCTTTCTTGCCATATTAGGCACTGTTTTATCCGATAACTGGGCACTCTGCATTTTTATCGACCTCCAGCACGTCATTTTTTCTTACGTTGCGAATTCAATATAATACAATTTCAGCTACTTGTCAATCCTTTCAAAACCATAACTCATAGTTGATTTCTTGTATATCCCCTTTCCCTCGAATCCCCCGTTAACAATTAACCATTGACCATTGAC
>JAUPLE010000941.1 GCA_030837085.1 Acidobacteriota bacterium
TTGGTGGCCTGTAACCGAAGGGAAAGAACAGACCAAAGTTCATGTCTTATTTCCATGGAAAAGAGGGGCGTTCCCCCTGGGGATAATGTTTATGGCAAAACCCAAGATGAAGGAAATACCCGGACGCCGAATACGAGGGAGTAAATGAAAATCCCCGGCCCCGATTTTTGATGCCGGTACATGGATACATGGCGTCTCAAAAGGAGACAATAATGAGAAAAATACTGTTTATGGTCCTAAGCGTAGTGCTTTTTTACTCTATTATTGCTGAGGCTGATAATAAGAGTCCCGGTGGTGTTATGATCCTGGATATCTCATTAAAGGATCATTTACCTGGAGTTGAGGCGGTTCATATCAATACCGGGTACTTCAGAAAGGTGCGGCATGACCGCCAACTAATCCCAGAGCCGGGAACAAATAACAATAAATTCCTGGTCCGTCTATTGGATTCGGCAGGAAACACTCTTTTTAAGTCAGCTTTTGATTTTCCCCGCTTCCGTACCATACCCCCTTCTTATCCAGGGAGTATAGGTAATTTTTCCCCCGATGTTTTATTAATCGAAAATCCGGCGATTTCCCTGGCGACCCCCTATTACGAAGAGGCGGCATTCGTGGAAATATACAATCCGGGGGAATCCCATCCTTCCTTTGCCTGCGCCTTTGAGGGGATAGATGGTTTTCAGAGTTCTGTTGATAAAACCTGTTCATTTTTCACTCAACCGGGGCCCACTGCGTCGGAACAGGAAAAATTTCATATCATCATTATCGCCAGCGGATATAACACGGAGAACATGAATGATTTTACTATAAAAGCCGAAGCGTTGAAAAATTACATTTTGGGTAGGGAACCCTTTAAGACCTATTCTACGGCTATAGATATTCATATATATGCCAACACCTCGGATTTGGGTTGTTACAGCGGGTGTTCCGGGATTGATAGACTGATGTGTTGTACCTCTTCCAGTGTGATGACCGCGGCCGCGGCTTCGGGTTTTTTATTTGATGAGATAATCGTTATTCACAATACCAACACCTACAGCGGCGGCGGTTATCGAGAGTCGCCGGATGCTTATAAGACAAACAGTTACACATCCTATGCAATGGTTTACAGTGGATTCTGGTATAAGGAAGCGGTGCTGCATGAATTGGGGCACAGTTTCGGGAATCTGTGCGATGAATACTCTTACGGTTCGGAACCCTTTACTTACACTCCCTGTGTAAATTGTCGCGTCTCCTGCGGCGATTGGTCCGGTATCAGTCCTGGGTGCCAGCAAGGCTGCGATGCCGAAAGCAATTATTACAGGCCGGAGGATAGTATTATGTTGGACCTGACTATTGAGTATTTTAACCAGGCAAGCATCGAGGCAACGTATTCACCGGATGGTTTGAAAAAAAGATTGCTCTATTTCCTGGGAAAGTCCGGGCCTTTCGGGGAATTTTCTACACCCACCGACGGTTCAACGGTCTCCGGAAGCGTTGCTGTTACTGGCTGGGCGCTGGATAATATCGAAGTCGCAAGTGTAAAAATTTACAGTGGCCAAACCTATATCGGTGACGCGGTATTTGTTGAAGGCGCTCGTCCGGATATCGAATCGGCGTATCCTGATTATCCGTTCAATTCCCGGGCCGGATGGGGCTACATGTTGTTGACCAATTTCCTGCCCGGCGGCGGAAATGGGGTATATACTTTGAATGCTGTCGCCGCCGATGTGGAAGGTAACCAGGTAACTCTTGGCTCCAAAACAATAACAGTGGACAATGCCAACGCCGTCAAACCCTTTGGGGCAATAGATACACCTATGCAGGGCGGGACTGCATCCGGTAGTCATTTTCAAAACCAGGGATGGGTGCTGACTCCAATGCCCAATAAAATTCCGGAGAATGGGACTACTATAAAACTCTATATTGATGGAGTTCTTCTCAAAAATACCGCCATTTACA
The DNA here is from genome assembly GCA_030837085.1 of Acidobacteriota bacterium. Lineage (GTDB taxonomy): Bacteria > Acidobacteriota > Aminicenantia > UBA2199 > UBA2199 > JAKAGC01. The sequence goes on from JAUPLE010000941.1 coordinate 1,942, forward strand.
ATCAATATCGTCCGGATATTGCCGCCTATTTCCCGGGGTACGCCAACAGCAATGGCGCTGCCGTGACCTTTACCATTGATACAACGGCTTACGCCAATGGGGTACATACTATTTTCTGGATTGTGGCGGATAATAAGGGCAATATCGAGGGAATCGGCAGCCGTTTTTTTTCTATACAAAATACCGAGTAACTGGGCCCGCTTTAATAAGATTTTTCCCTCCACTTGATAATGTATGAACCACAGATGGCGCAGCTAGGTATGAGATATGGTCACCTGGATTACACCAGTAAGGCCTTTTCTTGCATATCTCGGAGCGCGGGGACTAAAAGGTTCGGAACCCACATCATGGCGGCTTCACAATACATGAGATAAAATGGTAAAAATGTATTGACAATGTATGGATAATGCAATATACTTGGAAAGGAGGCAAAAATGACTCAAGTATCTGCAACATTAACAATAAGAACAAACAAATCTTTAAAAGATGAAGTCGGAAAAATATTTAGTCGATTGGGCCTGAATCATTCCGCCGCTGTTAATATGTTTTATCGGCAGGTATTAACTCATAGGGGAATACCATTCGACGTTAAACTTCCAAATAAGCAGACTCTAAAAGCCCTGGAAAATTCTCGAAAGAGGAAAAATTTGACCACCTATAAAAATAGCAATGAATTGTTTGAAGATATAGGAATCTAAATGTTGACAGTAAGGGCTGAAGGTAGATTCAAAAAAGATGTTAAAAAATTAGCTAAATCCGGCTCAAGAGATATGTCAAAACTCAAGACCATCATAAGGAAGCTTGAGGCAAGCGGATCGCTTGAAAGGGAATATAAGCCACACCCTTTGGCTGGAAATTGGAAGGATCATATGGAGTGCCATATAGAGGCTGATTGGCTTTTAGTTTATCGCATTGACGAAAAATACAATGAGTTGATATTGGTAAGAACCGGTTCCCATTCAGAACTTTTTTCGTAGTAGTTCTTCATGATGCAAACCTCGCATTGAAATCATGAAAATGGTGTCGCCAGGGCGCCTAGGTTTTTTTAATAATGAATCTCTTGGTGTACCTTTGTGCCTTAGTGCCTTTGTGGCTATTTTCATTGTAGCTTTTCCCATTTGTTTGTAATTTGTGGTTTCCCTTTTACCATTTAGGTTGACTTTTAGGATGATTTTCTCTAAAATAGTGGCTTAGGAATAATAGTGAATCTTCTTTCTTGCATCATTTAAAATTTCATCCTCGAGGTCAAAATGAAACAAAAAAGCAATCTGAAAACGAAACAAGAAACGGGGGCAGTCGGGGCAGTCGACGAGATTCTATTGGAAAAGAAGGATATATTCTTTTGCAGCGGCGTTTTTTTCATAACGTTAGTGGTCTATATATTGACCCTGGCCCCGAGTGTTTACTTCGGCCACAGCGCCGAGCTTACAGCCGCCGCCTATAACCTGGGCATTGCCCACCCACCCGGATACCCCCTCTATTTATTACTGGGAAAATTATTTACACTGCTTATTCCCTTCGGCGAAGTGGCCATGCGCATGAATCTTCTTTCCGCGGTTTTTGCCGCGCTGACGGCTGTAATGATTTATCTCATCGGTAGGGCATTAAACCACAGCCGCCTCACAGCGACGCTGACTGCATTAATCGCGGCTTTCTCATTCACTTTCTGGTCCCAGGCCCTTGTGGCGGAAGTCTATACCCTGGCCGCCCTATTCTTCTGCGCCATGATATTTTTTACCCTATTATGGTTAAAGGACAAGCAGGAACGCTGGCTCCTGCTTTTGGCCCTAACCGCCGGGCTCAGCCTCACCCACCATGTGATCATTGCCGCCTTCTTTCCTGTTTTTTTACTGTTTATCCTGCTCAATAAGCCGGGGATTTTTAAGGAATGGAAATTAATTGTCCGGGTTATTTTATTATTCCTGCTGCCGCTGCTCTTATACCTGTACCTGCCCATTCGTTCCGCCGCCAATCCCCTGAACGATTGGGGAAACCCGGAAACGTTTTCAAGAATAATCGATCATGTCACGGCCAAACAATTTAGCGGGCTGTTTCTAAAACAGGGCTCCGCCGGTTTCATGTTCCAATGGAATGTTTTCATCGCTGCCCTATTGAAACAATTCCCCTCTTTCTTGCTTATATTGGTCGTAATCGGGGTGATTGCCGAGTTAAAACGGCAAAAGAAAATCCTGTTTTTTTTCCTGGCCCTCCTGGCCGTGGGCGTTTGTTATCCATTGGCTTATTTTGTTCCAAATATTGAGCCGCAGTTCATCTACATTTTCCTCTGCCTGACGCTTTTTATGGGGTTAGGGCTCAATGGTCTGTACCAGTGGATGCAAAAAGGTAAAAAAGCCCGCATCTCCTGGGTAAGCGCCGTTATTTTAGTGATTATCGCCTTGCTTCCGCTGGCCGTCAACTGGACGAAGTGCGACCAAAGCGGCAACTATCTCGCCCGCAACTATGGGCGGAATATAATCAATACCCTGGAACAAAACAGTTCATTAATAATCGATACAGAGAATGAACTTTTTATTACTGCTTATTTTAAGATAGTGGAAGGGCTGAGACCCGATGTGAATGTGTACGACGCCATGCAGAATATTTTCTTTATCCCGGCCATGAAAACACAGGATAAAGATAAAAAACCAGTCACCATCGCCGATTTATATCAATTCGTCAACCGGATGCTTACGGAAAAAAAGGCGGTCTATTTCACCAACCCGATTTTCCAGAATTTCCGGTTCGCGGATTACGGTGTTTTATACAAGGCCGTTCTCAGCAGTGAAAACCTGGAAAATTTCAAGATCGATGACCCCTGGGATAAATATGACCGCGGCGGACTGGACCGCCCCTACCCCGGCCCCAATGAAAAAGAAACCATCGGGAAGTATTATTTTTCCCGGGGCAAGTACCTGGATAAAACGAATAAAAAAGAGTTAGCCGGCGATTTCCTGGAAAAAGCGCTCTCTGCCGCCGGCGACCAACATTCGGTGCTTAAGAACCTTGCCATCTTTTATATGCAAACCAGCAAATTCGATGAGGCGAAAAGCATTTTAGAAAAGGCGATAAAAGTATATCCTTTTGATTCCGATGATTACAACACATTGGGCATGATCTACCATTACCGGGAGGATTATCAAACGGCCCTGGAAAAGTATACCAAAGCGTTGGAGGTAAAAGGAAATAATGGGTCCGCATTAATGAACCGGTCGATGCTGTATGAACAAATGGGCGATAAGGAAACAAACCAGGTAATAAAAAAAGGTTATTATCAAAATGCGCTTAATGACCTTGAACAAGCACAAAGCCTTGAACCTTCCAACCAAACGATCGCCCAGTTGAGGAGAAGAATTTCCTCTAAAATGATGCCGCAGGGGTAGGGGTTTGATTTATCAAACCCTGATTTTTAAATGGTTCAGCAGGAGCAAATGTAGGGGTTTGATAAATCAAACCCCTACAATATAAATCAAACGCCTAAATCATTTTATAGGATATTTGCCGTGTAATCTTCCACTTCGCCGTATGAGAAGGTCAGGCAGGATGTCGGATATCCGCCGTATCTCATGGACACTCTCATGCGGGTGGCGCCGGTGAGGACTGATGTGCCCGGTGTGAAACTGCCGGTCACGGATGTTTTCGCATATTTGCTGAAAACCTGTTCACCGGTGTCGACGAAATCTCCATCTTTGTTATAATCGATCCAGATTCTCCAGTATTCGGTGTAGATCGTGCCGGCGTAACCGGTGTTAAGGGTGACGCTGGCCGCGGTACCCCTGGTCAAGGTGGCGATTTTGGAAGTGAAGTTGGAGTATTGGGAGGCGCCGGAACTGTTATCCAGGTTTGCTACGCGAACCCTGGATATCCATTCGTAGGTCTGGCTGTTGCCCTTGGAGGCGCAGTAGGCAACCGAGGTAACGGTGATATAATCGACTTTGGCTTCGGTGTCGCTGCCCTGGGCATTGGTGGCGATTAAGGTCACGTCATAGGTTCCCGCCGCGCTGTAGGTAACCACCGGGTTTTTCACCGTGCTGGTGGCCGGCGTGCCGCCTTCAAAGGTCCAGGCCCAGGAGGTCGGCGTATTGGTGGATTGATCCGTAAAGGTGACGCTGCCGCCCACGACAACACTGGTGGGACTGCCGACAAAAGCAGCCACCGGGGGCTGGGGCGCTGTAACGACGATATAACCGGTCTTGGTTTCACTGTCGGAACCATAGGCATTGGTGGCGGTCAGGGTTACGGTGTAAGTCCCTTGCGCGGTATATTGATGGGAAGGGTTCTTAACGGTTGACGTGCCGCCGTCGCCAAAGTTCCAGGACCAGGAGGTGGGGGTGTTGGTGGATGTATCGGTGAAAGCAACGGTTAACGGGGCCGGGCCGGTAAGTGGGGTCCCGGTAAAATTGGCAACCGGGGGTTGGGTGGCCGGGCAGGCGGTAATAGTAATACCGATGTTGGCAAAAGCCGCGGCGACATCCGCGCAGTTATAACCATAATCCAGGGTCGCCTGTCTTACGTCTTCCGCACCTGACACGAAGGTTTCGCTGGCGGTCCAGTAATCGACGTTGGCCTTGACAAAAATATCAAAGGCCATCCGGGTGGTCCAACCGGAAGATTGGGCGACCAAACAAAACACTTTGTTGTAAAGACCGCTGCTGTAATGAACATCCAGACCGGAATAATATTCGCTGATATGATCGATGGAGACGCCGTCCTGGGGAGGATTACACAGGTATCTCAACGCCTGGCCGGCGGCTTTAAAGATATCATAACCGCACATGAAGTCATTGGAGCCCCTCATGTAATACTTCGCCGCTTCCCCGGCCATATCCGAGAAGGATTCATTCATACCGCCGGATTGACCGGAATAGGTCAGGTTGGAATGATTCTCAGTAAAACCGTGGCTGACTTCGTGGGCGGAGACGTCCAAACAACACAGGGGATAAAAGGTGGTATACCCGTCGCCGAAGGTCATGGAGGAACCATCCCAGAAGGCATTTTCATAATTGGTGCTGTAATGACATCTCATGGTGAGCTGGAACGGGAGCACGGCGAGTCCATACCAGGACTGGTACATGTCGTAAATCACCTGACCGAAATATTGGGCGTCATTCATGGGGCAATAGCCGCCGTTGATGTTCTCATGGGTGTTGTTATAGCAGGTATAAGAAAAAGCGGTGGAGCCGGAAGTACCATGATTTAAGTCCACGGTTTTGACGTTGGTGGTATTCATGGTGCAGGTGCTGCCGGCAACGGTGACGCCGAAACCCGGGTAAGTACCGCCACTGTTATTATAGGTGTATTGGCCGATCTTGAGGTTTCCACCGGGGCCTGTTCCGAGGCCGTATTGCAGGTTGTCAAAGGAATCGATGACCTTGCCGGATTTGACATCGATGAATAAAACCGGCCGGGAGGGATTCCCCTTCTCATTATCCGCGAAAAAGGAAACGGCATAAACGAGGTTGGCTTTATTCTTCTTGTCGAGATAGATAAA
>JAUPLE010000942.1 GCA_030837085.1 Acidobacteriota bacterium
ATATGAAGAATACCGAAATTATTACCGGCAAGGAATTTAACGATACCGGCCTGTGTGTACCACATTTGCATTATATGGCCGATAGGGCCGCTAAGATCAAAGAACTGGTTGCATTGGTGGTAAAAGGTAAATACTTTACGATAAATCTCCCTCGCCAATACGGGAAAACGACAATCCTTGCTCTTATGGAAAAAGAACTGGAAAAGATCGGCTATTTTGTCATACGAATCAGCTTCGAAGGCATCGGGGATAAAGTGTTTTCCAGTGAGGAGCAATTTGCCCCGGCTTTTCTGAAGATGATCCGGCAGTCTGTGAAGCAAAAAAATAAAAAATTGTCCGGCTATCTCTTCAAAGAATCAGGAAAAATCACATCGCTGCATGAACTTTCCGACGTCATTACCGAAATGATCGAAACCGATGACCGGAGGGTTGTTCTTCAAATCGATGAAGTCGATAAATCAAGCAATAATCAACTTTTTATCAGTTTTCTCGGGATGCTGCGGGCGAAATACCTGCGGCGAAACGATGGGACCGATGCGACATTTTTCTCTGTATTATTGGCCGGCGTCCATGATGTAAAAAACTTAAAGGCCAAAATAAGGAAGGGCGAAGAGCAAAAGTATAATAGCCCGTGGAATATTGCCGTCGATCTTGATGTTGATTTCAGCCTTTCGCCAGATGAGATCGCGGACATGTTGACTAAGTATGCCGATGAGCGCCGGGTCGCCCTGGATATTCCTTTTTTCTCCCAGCAATTGTTCTATTATACATCCGGGTATCCTTTCCTTGTGAGTTACCTGTGTAAGCTGATCGATGAAAAAATCCTACCGGGGAGAACCGAAAAGGAATGGAAACCGGGGGACCTGGCATTGGCAGTCCAGGCAGCGTTGACAAGAGACAACACCAATTTTCAAAGTCTGATCAAAAACCTGGCAAACAATCCCGGGCTTTACGAATTTGTATTTAAGATTGTAATGAATGAGCAGGAGTTTTCCTACAATGCCCAGAATGAGATTATCAGCTATGGTTTCATGTATGGAATACTTGGGAAGGAAAATGGCAAAGTCAGGATTCACAATCGGTTGTATGAGCAGCTTATATATAATTATATGGTATCCACCCTTGAGACCTCCGGTACGGTACGGTTTGATTCTACGGGCAGCAGCTTCATCGATAAGGATGGTTCATTAAATATGGAGCGAGTGATCCGGAAGTTCCAGGAGTTCATGAAAGAGCAGTATAGTATCAAGGATGCCGCCTTTATCGAACGAAACGGCAGACTACTTTTCCTGGCTTTTTTAAAACCTATCATAAATGGCAAGGGGTTTGATTTTAAGGAGGTCCAGATATCGGAGGAGAAGCGTCTGGATGTTGTGATTACTTTCGGCGGCAAGAAGTATATCGTGGAGTTGAAGAAGTGGTATGGGGAGAAAGCGCATCGGGGTGGGTTAAAGCAGTTGACTGATTACCTGGAGCGGCTGAGTATGGATGAAGGATATCTTGTCATTTTTGATACGCGGCAAAAGAGCCATAAGATTGGCAAGAACGAGGTGGAAACCTTGAATGCCAGGCGTATATTCGCTGTCTGGGTATAAAAACATACAAATAATTTTCCCCCAGATAAAATAGATTAATTAAAAGTTTTTGGAGGGGCCAGGGAACCTTTTTTCAAAAAGGTTCCCTGGCCGCTGGAGGCATAGAAAGAAAGTTTCATTTAATTTGCCAGGCACCTAATTACCAGGAGACCTGTGATACCTAAAAAGTCGCGTAGTGATGGGGAAAGCACTGCACCTTATTTGCTTTTCTCTCAAATTTATCCTCCCTCGTACCTTATTTACTCTAATACGATAGTTCGAATTCTTCCTTCATTTTCTGCAAGACTATCGCCGGATCTCTACCACTCCGCCTTAGGTTGATCATTTCAAGAAGATCGTTATCGTTTATGAATAAGATCAGGCAATCTTGGTCGCTGTATGAATCTCTTTGGGCAATAATAGCTGCTTTTGAAGGAGGAACGCGGGATACCAGTAAACCAAATCGCCCGATCGTCTTTCTTGCAAGGTATTCACGGAGTTGGAGAACCTCTGGCTTACCAATCGCCTCGGCGTAGTTTTTGAATTCGACAACGATATGCTTTGCATTCAGTTCTAAGCGAATTGAGTTCCAAAAATAAGTCGGGGCATTATTGGGCATCACTGCATCTCTGATAATCCTTCCATCTGCCCTTCGGGATTGTGGAAGGACTCGCCTAAGAGGTGGCACGAATAGGTATTCTATAATCCGCACACATATTGCCTCGAACAACTTAGCATGCTTTCTATAATGGACCCGTAAAACTAGACAAAAAGTTAAGCTTGTCTTAAACTACTAATTTTACATAAAGGAGCAACGAATGAGCAAGACAAGACGTAATCACAGCGGAGAATTCAAGACGAAAGTAGTTCTTGAAATGTTAAAGGGAGTTGAGACGCTCACAGAAATATCCGGTAAGTATGGAGTTCACCCGACCCAGGTAACCAAATGGAGGCGTTCTTTTCTTGAGCGCGCACCGGGAATTTTTTCCGAGCGTGATTCCAGGAAAGAAAAAGATCAAGAAGAGGTTCAGTCAGAGCTTTATAAGAAAATTGGTCAACTCCAGGTAGAGCTTGATTTTCTAAAAAAAAAGTCTGGAATTTCTCTTTAGAAGAGAAACGAAAAATGGTAGACGATGCGCACCCCTCTCTGAGCGTAAGCCGCCAGTGCGAATTAGTGGGTCTTTGCCGGGCCTCTTTTTACTACCAGCCTCACCGGATTGAGAGTGAGGTTGAGTTCAACTTTACCCTGTTGAAACGGCTTGATGAGTTGTATCTTGAGATGCCGTTTTACGGGAGTCGCCGGATGACAGAGCAATTGAGATTGGAGAATTATCCAGTGAATCGGAAACGAATATGTCGTTTGATGAGAGCGATGGGCATCGAGGCGATCTACCCTCGGAAAAAATTGTCGATAGGGAATCCGGAGCATCGAAAATACCCTTATCTGCTTGACAACGTTCGCATAAGAGGAGTCAATCATGTATGGTCGACAGATATCACCTATATTCCGATGCGGCGGGGTTTCCTGTATCTTGTAGCCATAATGGACTGGTATAGTCGGTATGTGATAAGCTGGGAGTTATCGCAGACGCTGGAAAAGTATTTTTGTATCAGTGCTCTTGAACGAGCCCTGGCCACAGGAGTGCCTGAGATTTTCAATAGTGATCAAGGGAGCCAGTTTACCAGTCCTTCTTTTACCCAATTGCTGTTAGATAAAGGTGTGCTAGTAAGTATGGACGGTCGAGGTCGTGTATTTGACAATATTTTTATAGAACGCCTTTGGCGTACCGTAAAGCATGAGGAGGTGTACTTAAAGAGCTACGAGACTGTAAGGGAAGCAGAAAGGGAGTTGGCATGTTATTTTGAGTTTTATAATAACAAGAGGGTTCACCAAGCCTTGGAGTATCGTCGTCCGGGAGAAATTTACTTTCAAAAGGAGATGAATTAACGTGAAAATTTTTCCACACAATATCCACAGGTTTTCCACAATGAAAAATGGACTTATAGCCTTTGTGGATATGTATTTTGTTATTTTTTCCACAAAATTCCTACCCCCTTACTTTTTCCACTATTATATGTGCACAATTATAAGCTTAACTTTTTTTATTTTTTGTCTTGACAAAAGGGTCCACTTTAGGCCGGTAAGAAATCACCGGTAGGGATTTGATTTATCAAATCCATTTTTTAGGAAGAGTTTCTCTAATTAAAAATCGAACGA
>JAUPLE010000943.1 GCA_030837085.1 Acidobacteriota bacterium
CCAATCGGCGGGGCAATGACAATAGGAATCCCCAACGCACAATAAAACGAAAGCTCACTGGGTTTCGTCCACAACACATCGGTGGTGCGCATTGCTTGATTGAACTTATCCAGGTAGTTGTATACATCCGAATCGAAAATTACGGAAATTCGGCTCCCTATATAACTTTGAAGCCCCAAACCATTAATATACCCGGTAATTTTTTCAAACACTTTTTTCTGGATACCGGCTGAAAATTGGATTTTTATTTTCCCGGCGATTATTTTTTGCTTCAAGCTTTTTAGAATGGTTTCGGCCATTTCGACCTGCACCCCTGCTCCCCCAACCGCGAATGTAACCGTGAACGAATCCTTTCGTGTTTCGGGCATGGCGTTCTTATCCAGCCAGTGTAAAACCGACTGGCGATGGAAAGAGAAAAATTTATCGGTGGGATCCAGTCGAAGCAGGCGATTCCAGAGGTCTTCCTTTAATATTTCAAGGTTTTCCTTGCTCCCGATGTTCTCTTTGGGAAGTGGAAATCCGGTTAAATAGATGTTTTGTTCGGGGACGCCATACGTCAGCAGGCGTTTTTTTACCTGCGTACAGGGCGCCAGGTATTTGATCCGGCTAATGGATGGGTTTGGCGGCACCCATACCCGGTTGAAATCGGTATCGCAAATTAACAGGTAATTATCGTGGGGATACTGGTCTTCGATTTCCATTGCAATGGCCGTCGCATAAAAGGTGTGGACCATATGGGTTTCATGGTTTTGAACATTTTGAACCAACGCGGCACACAGACCTTTTTTGTTAATCATATAATGGAGAAAATTAACAGCCAGGTTCGGGCGAGACATATCCTTTACCGGGTAATAAGGCTCGATATGCTGGAGAGCCAGCATGGGGGCAAGGAGATATTTTCCCAATATGCGGATACTTCCCGCGCGGGAGATGATATAATACGAATTTTTGATTTTTTTCCATATTCTATATTCCCCGGCAGGTGTAACCCGCTTCGATCCATATATCAGGATACCGTCATCGGAAATATCACGTAATGGATATGCCGCACGAATATGCCCCAACCCCATCAACACGGAAATCACTTTATATTTTTTTTCTGGCAATTTAGACCTCACAGCGGATTAGGCTCCCTGACAAAGCAGGCTTTCCTGGCTGAATGCGATAAGAGTTTTTTTACCGATGGAGATTTTCCCACCGCGCCAGTTAACCGTGCTGCTAAAGAACGGGGCCAAATAAACAACAAATAGTATTATATCTTTTACAAGTATGGCAAAGGGAAGCAAGAGGAGAACGCGGAATTTTTTACTGTCTCCCGGGTTCAGGAAAAGGAAGTTGGCATATTCGAGTGAAATTTTTAGTAGTAAAGTGCTTGCCAACACGATAAAACCTTTTGTTCCACCCATCCCGGCGGCAAAAAATAATGCCAGGATAATCGGGTTTAGCACTATTTCCAGTAAGTAGAAGTGGAATTCCAGGCGAAATCGTAGTTTAGCCCATCGTTCCATGCGATAATAAAAGTCTTTGATCGATGTGTCCCGGCTAAAATTGGTTACCCAGGTACAATTGGTGGATATAGGAAATTTACTTTCGGTATAGGTTTCTCCCATCATATAATCTTCTGCCAGGTAGTCTTTAAAATAGCCGAAGCCGCCAAAGTGGTTGAGCGTTTCTTTTTCGATCAACATGGATTTTCCCACAACGATTTGTTTTTTGAAGAGTTTCCAGGCGGTGATGACGCTCCCGGAGAGAAACAGGTTGAAGTAGGAATTTTCAATGATACTTCCGAAGCTGCTGCTTCCTGTCGCGCGCACAGGAGAAAAGATAATTTTTGAATTGTTGGTGGAGTATTCATTGACCAGGCGCTGGAGGGTATCCGTTTCGACCCGGATATTGGAATCGCATACCCAGAATAAATCTCCTACGGCGGCGCTTTCCATTAAAGCCAGTTTGTATATTTTTGGGTTTTCCACGCTGGAATGGCCGGTTACGATGATACGACTTTCTATTTCCGGGTATTTCGCGCGCAGTTTGTTGATAATATCGATGATTGGATCTTCATCCGTATCTACCCCGAAAAGTATCTCGAAATGAGGATAATCCAGTAAGAAAAGCGACTCGATGTTTTTTTCCACATCATCATCGATATTTCTCACGGGTTCCAGGATACTCACGGATGGAAAGTCTTCCAGGCGGGATCCCGTCAATCCGTCGCCTTTCCTGTACTTTATTGTATAAAAGGTATAAAACGAGACTGCTGTAAACGATACAAATAAAATTACAATAGAAGTTGCTAAGATCATTTTTTCCTCCTTGAATAAAGATATCAAATGAATGTTAAGTCTGAAAGGATATTGTGTTAATTTTCAATAAAGTTTGATTAATGGCCTTTTTGCGGATTCTTAAGCGTAAATTAACAGTATTTTCATTTATAATTAATGACCTGGTGCTATGGTAATTGCATGGATGAAAATACTTTAAAATTAAGCGGCACTTTATCCGAGTTTCCCCTGGCGGATGTCATCCAGTTTTTAGGAATGACTGAAAAATGCGGTGTACTTCGGATATTCAAGGAACAAGAAGATGAATATGTATCTCTTTATTTTAAGAACGGTAATCTCATGCATGCCAGTTCCAATGGAAACAGCGGGATTGGGGTTTTTTATTCGGAATTAGCCCATGAGACGGGACATTTTAAATTTATTTCCGGGGAGCAACCCCCGGAGACGTCAATTAATAAGCCTATCCAGGTTGTGCTCCTGGAGGCCCAAACATATAGCGATGAATTAAAGCATTTTCAATCTCTATTACCGCCCGACGATACGGTTTTATATATTCAACCGTACCCGGATAATGTCCCGGTGTTGAATTCAGCCGATTGGCAAATACTTTCGATGGTGAATGGCAGAAGGACCATCAAACGGATTTGTCAGAAGATCGGCGACGAATTGGTGGCCAGGTCGGTGTTATGGGATTTGCTTTGCCGGGGATTGATTTCAGATGTTCATCCGGATACCGATTGGAACCATTTAATCCCTCTTCCGATGTCCCCGGATGAAGTAAAATGCGACAGGCCGTTTCCACATTTTTTGAGGACCAATTTGTTATTGAAAGCCATCGATGGTCATACATCCATAAAGGAGTTGCGGAAAAAGATCGAGATTAGTGAGAATGAGATCATCGAAGATATCAAGTATCTTTATGATACCCATTGGATTAAGTTTTCAGTCGTCCAGGAGCGGGTATTTTTACGATTGAAAAATGAGACGTGATAGACATTTGTAATACTTAGGAGGTTTAAATGACACAAACTAAGTTTTGCCGGGTAATAATTCCTTGCTTAGTCTTGACAGCATGTATGGCGATGTTATTTGGCAGTGACAGCAAGACAGACTTCATATTGACGGGAGCTGGCGCTACTTTTCCTCAGCCACTTTACGAGGAATGGATAAAATTATATGAAAAACAAACCGGGATTCGTATCAGCTACCAGGCCATCGGCTCCGGCGGCGGCATCCAGGCGCTGCGGGATCGTGAAGTAGACTTCGGGGCCACCGACGCATTTCTCTCGGAAAAAGAGATGCTGGAAATGAAAACAGGCGTCTTGCATATTCCCACTTGCCTGGGCGCAGTGGTGATTATTTACAATTTACCGGGAAAACCGCAACTCCGTCTAACTACACAATTGCTCAGCGATATTTTTTTAGGAAAAATTATCCGCTGGTCCGACAGC
>JAUPLE010000944.1 GCA_030837085.1 Acidobacteriota bacterium
ATACTGGTGGTGGACGACGACGAAGACGTCCTCCAGGCAGCACGATTGTTCCTTAAACAACACGTGGAATTGGTCCACACGGAAAAAGATCCGCAGAAACTCCCATCCCTCATCAAAAACATTTCCTACGACGTCATCCTCCTGGATATGAATTTTACCCGCGACGTCACCGGCGGCCAGGAAGGTTTTTTTTGGTTAAATAAAATCATTGAAATCGAGCCCGCGGCAGTGGTCATTTTGATCACTGCTTTCGGCGACGTGGACCTGGCGGTGCGGGCCATCAAAGAAGGCGCTACTGATTTCATCCTCAAACCCTGGCAGAACGAAAAATTATTGGCCACCCTGTCCGCGGCCCTTAACCTGCGGCGCTCCCGCCTGGAAGTGGCGAGCCTGAAAACCCGGCAAAAACAATTGATCGCCGACCTGAACCAGCCTTTCCACGAATTTATCGGCGTCTCCCCATCCATGCAAAAAGTGTTCGACGCCATCCAAAAGGTCTCCAAAACCGACGCCAATGTCCTGATCCTGGGCGAAAACGGTTCCGGCAAAGAACTGGTGGCCCGCGCACTGCACCGCAATTCAAATCGCGCCGGCGAAGTTTTTATCGGCGTGGATATGGGCGCGGTCAGCGAAACGTTGTTCGAAAGCGAACTCTTCGGCCATGTCAAAGGTTCTTTTACCGATGCCAGGACCGACCGCGTCGGACGTTTCGAAGTGGCTTCCGGCGGCACCCTGTTCCTGGATGAAATCGGCAACCTCCCCCTTTCCCTCCAGGCCAAAATCTTAAGGGTCCTGGAAACTCGCCAGGTAACTCCCCTGGGTTCAAATAACTCCCGGCCCATTGATATCCGCCTCATCTGCGCATCCAATATGCCCATCCACGATATGGTGAAAACAAAAGAATTCCGCCAGGACCTGCTTTATCGCATCAATACAGTTGAAATCTCCATCCCGCCCCTGCGCGAACGCCAGGAAGATATCCCCCTGCTGACCGATTATTTTCTCGCCATTTACTGCCATAAATACAAAAAACCGGGGAAAACCGTCAGCGCCGCCGCACAAAAAAAAATGATTGCTTACCATTGGCCCGGCAATGTCCGCGAACTACAGCACGCCATCGAACGGGCCGTGATCCTCAGCGATTCCCGGGTGCTGCAGCCCGAAGATTTCTTCTTCTCAAGCCCGGAAAAGGAAAGCAAAGACCTGTCCTTTACCAATTACAACCTGGAAGAAGTGGAAAAAACCGTCATCTGCAAAGTGGTCGAAAAGTATAAAGGCAATGTCAGCCAGGCAGCCCAGGAATTGGGACTCACTAGAACTTCCCTTTACCGGCGCATGGAAAAGTATGGTATATGAAAAGAAAAAAGGGCCCACGAATGACACGAATGAACACGAAGGGGATAAAAGGAAAATATGTTTTATAAGCGGTTTCGTTTCCAGATCATTTTTCGCGTGCTGATTCTCTGTCTGACGGTTTATGCCCTTTTCCATTTAATCATCTTAACAAAATTCTATACCACTGCGTTCGTCACCCTGGTGTTTATTATTTACCAGGTGATTTCACTGATCCGTTATGTTGAAAAGACCAACCAACAGTTGAGTCGGTTTCTCCTGGCCATGAAGTACGGCGATTTTTCCCAGAACTTTTCCGCCAAAGGATTGGGGGCTTCTTTCGAAGAATTGGTCAGCCTTTTTAACGACGTGATAAAAAAGACCCAACAAATCCGTTATGAAAAGGAAGAGAATTACCACTATTTGCAAACCATCTTGCACCATGTGGGTATCGGTTTGCTGACCTTTCGTGAAGACGGCGAAATAGACCTGGTTAATAAGGCCGCCAAACGGCTGCTGAAAGTAGCCCGCTTGAAAAACATCAACTCCCTCCGGGAATTCAACCCCCCATTGGTGGATACATTGTTTTCGCTGAAAGCCGGGGAAAAGTCCCTGGTAAAAATAGAAAACGGCGAAATGGAACTGATCATTCATGCCGCGGAATTTCGTTTAAAAGACCACAAATATACCCTTGTTTCTCTCCAGGATATCCAGGGTGAACTACAGGAAAAGGAAATGGAGGCCTGGCAAACATTGATCCGGGTTTTGACCCATGAGATTATGAATTCCATGACCCCCATTACTTCCATGGCGGCAACAGTTATCGACCTGATGAAATCCCTTTACAATCAAGAAGCCCAGGGGGCAGAAAAATCTGTTGACCCTGATACCACCGCGGATATTGAAAGCGCACTTAAAACCATACATAAACGAAGCCAGGGCTTAACCGAATTTGTCGGCGCCTACCGCAATTTGACATTGATTCCCAAACCCAGCTTTAGAATATTCACGGTGGAAGAGTTGTTCGCCCGCGTCGAGAAATTAATGGAGCAAAAGTTTAGAGAGAACAACATTCAACTCCATTGGTCCGTGGAACCGCAAACATTGGAACTTACCGCTGACCCCGGTTTGATTGAGCAGGTATTGATCAACCTGTTATTAAATGCCGTGGATGCATTGGAGGTGAACGCCGGCCAAAAGGAGCCGCGGGTGGAAATGTCGGGTGAATTGGATGAGATTGGTAGGGTATTGATCCGGGTTGTAGACAATGGCCCGGGGATTGTGGAGGAAGCGCAGAAAAAAGTTTTTATTCCCTTTTTTACCACCAAGAAGAAAGGTTCCGGCATCGGGTTGAGTATTTCCCGGCAGATTATGAAATTGCATAAGGGCGCTATTATGGTTCATTC
>JAUPLE010000945.1 GCA_030837085.1 Acidobacteriota bacterium
ATCAGGAATAGCCCCGGCCCTTTTAAGCCGACAAATTTTCCCATACGCAAAATAACGGCTTTTTCCCATTGATTGGCAATCCGGATCGAAACAGCCATCAGCGTCGCAATGACAGCCCAAGCGGCTGCTCCGACAGTATTCAATACCCCGATGGTCGTAAGAAACACATCGATCCCGATCAAAACTACAAATACAGCTATTGCAATCGGATTAATTGCAATAGGATTAACTACGGTTTCATTTCTTGGTTCGAAAGACATTGGTTACCTCCCTATTCTTGTTTTTAATTCATTCATTAGGTCCTCTATGCTAAATCCATAGCTTGAGGCGATGTTTGTAAACTCATCACATATACTTTCTAATTTTCCCTGGCGTTCTTTTTCCGGTATCTTGACCTGTAGAGAACTGATAAAGGTGCCGGAACCTTGCTGGGTTTCCAGGATTTTCTTGATTTCCAGTTCCTTATAGGCTTTGTTGACGGTATTGAGATTCACTTTCAATTGAACGGCCAGGGCCCGGACAGTGGGTAATTGTTCGCCGACTTCCAGGCTGCCCCTGGCGATACCATAGCGAATCTGGTCGATGATCTGGCGGTAAAAGGGAACGCCGCTTTTGGGGTCCAACTTAAACTCGATCATAGTCTGTTACCTCCTTAAATAACCGTTGTCATTGCAATAGTTATTTGATGTTATATTTCTATATTGTCTTAGTTGAATATAACATTAGAATTATATATCACTATTTCAATTTTGTCAACTGGAATTTTTAAAAAAAATAATCAGAAGTTTTAGGAGGTCCAGGAACCTTTTTTCAAAAAGGTTCCTGGTCGCCGAAGGCATCATTGAAATAAAAATAAATATTGACAAAATGCTTCCTAACCATTAGAATGAAGAGGACAGAAGATTTAAGAAATCAACGGAGAAACGAAGCTCATGAACCGATTCATAGTCCTGGAAGGCCTGGATGGCGCGGGCAAATCGACTCAAATTGAGTTGTTGAAGGATTTCCTCAAGCAGCGGGATATTCCTTTTCAGTATATCCATTTCCCTCGTACCGACACTCCAACTATCTATGGCGAAATGGTGGCCAATTTTCTTAAAGGGGATTATGGGGCTATCGACAACGTGAATCCTTATTTGGTGGCCTTGCTCTATGCCGGGGACCGGAACGACGCCAGAGAAATATTGAATAATTGGCTAGGGCAGGGGTATTTACTGGTAGTAGACCGCTATGTCTATTCCAACATGGCTTTCCAGGGCGCTAAATTCAAAGACCCGGCTGAAAAAAAGAAATTAAAACAATGGATCGACCGCCTGGAATATCAATACCACAAAATCCCTAAACCCACGCTTTCTATTTTCTTACATATGAACTTCGAATTTGTCAGACAAAAATTGCTGGACGCCCGCAAAGGCGATGACCGCAAATACCTGGAGGGTAAAGAAGATATCCATGAAAGCGACCTGGAATTCCAGGAAAAGGTGGAAGCAGAATATATGCAACTGGTTAAGGAAGAAGCGGATTTCCATGCCGTCGATTGTTTCGATGAAACGGGAGAAACCCTGTCCCCGGAAGCAATTCACCGCAAAATCATCGAGCTCCCGGCAACCAAAAGGATTTTGCCCTATGAAAAAGTATTGTGAGTACAGCCGGATAAGGAACAAATAACAATGATTACCGCACGAGAAGCACTTGAACGGCTGCGGGAAGGGAACCGGCGTTTCGTGGCCGGTGTTAGACATATCGACTTACTTATCAATCAGACACGTCTCAGCGATTTGGTATCAGGCCAGGAGCCTTTTGCCATCATATTGGGATGTTCCGACTCGAGGGTGCCGGTAGAGATCATCTTTGACCAGGGATTGGGCGACCTATTTGTCATACGCATCGCCGGAAACATCGTCGCTTCATCCCAAATCGGGAGCATAGAATTTGCCGCCGTGCGTTTCGGCACGCCGCTTGTTGTTGTCCTGGGACACTCTTATTGTGGGGCCGTTCAAGCGACATTGGAAGAACTCATGCGTCCAATGAAAAACCAGTCACGGAATTTGCGGTCCATCGTCGATCGCATTCGGCCATCCGTAGAACCGCTGCTGGAGACAGATATTAGGTTCAACCCGGAGGCCCTCTTACAACAAAGTATCTGGGCCAATATTCGCGTATCCGCGAACCATCTACGGTACGGGTCGGAGGTTCTCGAAGAACTCATCGAGAAAGAGAAACTCCTGGTTGTGTGCGCCGAGTATTGCCTGGAAACCGGGATCGTTGATTTCTTCGACGGTATACCGGAAGCGGAATAAACCATGATTCGCTTGCATTACATTGAGACCGATACCTTCTTAACTTTTTTTTCAATCATACTCCTTATTTTTTCATAGGACATCGGGGGGCCGGCCCCCACCCTCTTACCATCGATAAATAAGCCGTCGGCTATCCCCCATTCCCGCAGGGTCTCGCGATCAAAGGTATTTATTCCTTGAAAAACCGCGTTATCACCGAATTCGGAAACGGCCCGCTTGGCCCTTTCGAAGGTCATGCCCTGGACCGGGCACCACCCGTTGATGAAGCACGTTACCGTGACTTTCCCCGGTATTTTTCCCGGCGATTTCTTCGGTTTCGGCCAGTTTGGCGGAACGGCATCCCCCGTGAAGGGTTTCCACAGGAGCACCCCCCCCAGGAAGCCGCCCTGTTTATCCGCCTTGACGTAACCTTTCTTTTTGAACCACGATGCTTTCATCCAGAAAGGCAGTGGAATACCCCATGCGGCCATGCCTTTGGCGCCCAATGCCCGGGCATCATCCTCGGCCACCTGCAGCAGTGCACGCCCCATTCCTTTTTTTTGGAAATCGCCCCTTCCTTTCTTATACCCGTGAACCCATATACAATTAATAAAATAGAGGTCCTTGCCTTCGGCAAAGGAATGCTCAATGGGCGTATATTGAATCATACCCCCGACCTTCTCGTTATCGTCCAGGGCCAGTTTTACACGGAGACCTTTGTCTTTCATTTTATGGAACCAGGTTTCTTTGTGGTCACCGGCGTCTTTCATCTCATCGGACCAATCCTCAAGGCAGACAAAGTATAACTTTTGATGCGCCTCGCTTAAATCGACAATTTTCATTTGTCCTCCTTTAGACATGAAACAAATAACATAAAACAAAGCAATTTTCAACCCATAAATATTGACAAAATGTGTCCTGACCATTAAAATGAAAAGGATTCAAACCGGCAACCAAAAGGATTTTATAAAATGAGAAAAATCTTAAGAAACGTAACGGATTTTATTTGCAACACGCCGCTAATCGAATTGTCCAATACCTGGAACGGAGACGGCAAGAATGGGCGTTTATATGCGAAAATGGAATTTATCCAGCCGGGCTGCAGCGTCAAAGACCGCGCCGCCCTGCAAATTATTAAAGACGCTTATAAAAACGGCCGCTTAACCGCGGGCCAACCCGTTGTCGAAATGACCAGCGGCAACATGGGCGCAGGCCTGGCCGTGGTGTGCGGCGCCATGAAAAACCCTTTTATCGCCACCATGTCCGAAGGCAACAGCATCGAAAGGGTTAAAATCCTGGAAGCACTGGGCGCGAAAGTAATCCGCGTACCCCAGGCGGACGGAACCCCCGGCATGGTAACGGGCAGCGATATTGCCAGGGCCGTGGAAAAAGCCCTGGAAATCGCTAAGGAAAGAAATGCTTTTTATGTCGATCAATTCAACAACCCCTCCAATGTCGCCGGTCACTACCTGACCACCGGTCCCGAAATATGGAACGACCTGGACGGCAACATTGATGCTTTCGTGGCCAGCGTCGGAACCGGCGCCACCTTCGTGGGGACTTCCCGTTTCCTCAAAGAAAAAAGGAAAAGTATTTTCTGCGCACCGGCGGAGCCGGAAGGGGCGGCGATTCTTAAAAAGGGTTTCGTGGTGAATCCGAAACATATTATCCAGGGCACCGGTTATAGTATGGTCCCGCCCCAATGGGACCCTGGGCTGGTGGATGATGTGATTACGGTAACGGATGAGGAAGTGGAAAT
This sequence comes from Acidobacteriota bacterium, assembly GCA_030837085.1. GTDB lineage: Bacteria > Acidobacteriota > Aminicenantia > UBA2199 > UBA2199 > JAKAGC01. The sequence continues at coordinate 4,039 of JAUPLE010000945.1, forward strand.
GCAAACCCGTTTACTGGCGCGGGATGAAGGTTTATATGTGGGTTATTCTTCCGGCGCCAATGTCTGCGCCGCTTTGAAATTGCTAAAAAGCGGTATATTAAAAGGAAACCCCGTGGTCGTTACCGTCCTGTGCGACACAGCATATAAATATTCAACTTTATAAAA
>JAUPLE010000946.1 GCA_030837085.1 Acidobacteriota bacterium
GACTGGACTAACCCGGGGAACACCACCTGGAGTGGACCGGTTTTCCTCCCGGTGACGGCTTTCGGTTTAACCGCCAACAATGTTCCGCAGCGCGGCACGGCCAATACCCTTGATTCGCTTTACGGCCGGTTAATGCAGCCGGCTAACTACAGGGAATTTAATGGTTTTTCTTCCCTGTATGTAAATCATGTCTGCGAATACAGTGGCCGCAGGGCTGAACGTTGGTATGAAGTACGTATTAACAGCGGGACGCCGTCGGTTTACCAGCAGGGTACTTATTCGCCGGACACCCATCATCGTTGGATGGGCAGCATCGAAGGCGATCAAGATGGCAATATCGCCCTCGGCTACAGCGTCTCTTCCACAACTCTTTATCCTTCCATCCGTTATGCGGCCCAGGCTTCCATCGATTCCAACCTGGGCGTCATGACGCTGGGCGAAGCTTCCCTTAAAGAGGGCACTGGTTCACAGACCTATACAGACCGCTGGGGAGATTATACTCATATGACCATCGACCCCGTGAATGATAAGGTGTTCTGGTATACCAATGAATACTATATCACTTCCGGTTCCAATTGGCAGACATGGATCGCGGCGTTTCAATTGAAACCGGACTTATGGTCCCAGGACCGGCCCGATGATACCGGCGTCGAACCCAATACCATCTCTTCTCCGATGTGGTGCAGCGAAGATATGTGGGTGCGCAACCAACCCGACGGGATTACCAACCATACCCATCAGAACCCGATTTATGGACAGACCAACTATTTATATGTCATGATAAGATGTAGGGATAGTGAAGGCCATGGAATTGACAAGGTCTATTGGGCCTACCCCGGAACCGGTTTAAATTGGCCAGGCTCCTGGAATTTTATTGCGCAGCAGCCGACCGGCGTTCTAGCGCTAGGTGAAACGACTATTTTAGAATACCCCTGGAACCCGCCTGACCCGGGCGCCTATGGTTCGCCCCATTTCTGCTTGCTCTCTCGCATTGAAACAGCGCCATTCCCGCCCTACGGCATGACTTTCCCGGAAGTGTCGGCCATCAATACCAATGTGGCAAATAATAATAATATTATCTGGAAAAATATCACCATTGTTGGCGGAGGTGGTGGGGGCGGCGGCGGCGGTTCTATCATTGCCGTGGGCAATATGACCCCCGATGAAGTCGAAATAGCAGTCCAATTCGAAGCCTTAGCAACCCAAGATCGCGATATCCTGGATTGGGGAACTGTTCAAGTGGATCTCGGCGCGGAATTATTTACCCGTTGGCAAACCGATTCAAAAGGCGCGGGAACCGGGGTTGTCGTGACTAAAGATATTGCCAATACGGTTACTGTTGTAGCCGAAAAGGCGAATCTCAATGGAATTAAACTTAAACCCAAAGAGTTGCAACTCATTAAAGTTATTTTCACACCCAATGGAGATCCGACAGCCGACAAAAGGGATTATAATTTCGACGTGGTCCAGTATAATTTGGAAGGGAAAAAATGGGTTGAAATCGGTGGTGTCCGGTTTATAGTAAAGCCGCCGACAGGTACATCAACCTCATCCACGCAGCAGTAAATAAATTAATTGTAAAGGCCGTCGGTTCTTCGGTTATGAAGAGCCGGCGGCCATTTTTTTGTCCTATTATCGCTGAAAATTACCTGTCCCCAGGTTTTCCTTTAAATAGAAGTTTTAGCAGGAATATCAACGATTGGAAATTTTTGAGTTGCAAAGGTATTGAAAAATTAAGGTGACTGTGATATTAACCAGGATGAGGTGAATATGAGTGTAGCAGCCGTTGAACCGGATAGAGTTTCTTTTTATGCCCGGAAAATCTTAAGAAAGATTGAAACCAACTTTAAAATTATCCCTATAAATTCATTAAGAAATAGGCAATATTCTTTGAAATCCCCGATATACATTACGATCGAATACGAAAATGGCCATGTTATTGCCAGCTTTGGCGACATCGAAGCTTTTGCCTATTCGGATAATGAATTCGAAGCCGTGGATATGCTTTGCGAGGAAATCGTTATCCTATACCGGGACCTGGTTGAAGATCAAGAAAACCTGGGGCCTCTTCCCAGGAAATGGTTATCGATATTACATAATTTCATCCAATGCAATTGAAATTAGACAGGCAAAACTTTATAAATCTTGTTAAATGCCCACTTTCAAGGGAAGATTATATAAAAATCATCGAAGAAAAGGGGTACTGTTGAATATAAAGTTCCGTTAAATGCCGCGTAGGGAACAGGCAGTGCCTGTTCCCTACCAACCAACAACCACATTAATCAGATTCTCTCAAAAAATCCTCTTATGCAATCTTTTGCTGATCTTCTCCATCGCCTCATATGCTACATCCTTCATATTACCCATAGCCGCAAAAGAATTATCTTTCAATGATTTTTTTAAATAGGGAATGACCTTCTCATCTCCAATTTCTCCCAGAGCAAATGCGGCGCTACTTCGAACCTCTTCATCTTTATCATTCTCCAACGCCCGGATAAGGTGTGGAACCGCTTCGACGCTACCGATTATTCCAAGCGCGAAGGCGGTACTACTTCGAACATTTTTATCTTTATCATTCCCTAATGCCTGTATAAGTTGAGGAACAGCATCGGAGCTTCTGATTTCCCCAAGAGCTAAGGCGGCACTATTTCGAACATCTTCGGCTTTATCATTCTCTAACACCTGAATGAGATGAGGAACAGTGTCGACGCTTCCGATTTCTCCAAGCGCATTGACTGCGCTACTTCGTACCAAGTTATCTCTATCTTTCGTCAATACCCGGATGAGATGAGGAATAGCGTCGACGCTTCCGATTGCTCCTAGCGCATCGGCTGCGCTACTTCGTACATCTTCATTTATATCATTCTCCAACATCTGGATAAGTTGAGGAACAGCTTCGGCGCTCCCGATATTTCCAAAAGCCTCTGCGGTGACTATTCGAACAAAGTTATCTCTATCTTTCGTCAATACCTGAATGAGATGCGGAATAGCGTTGGCGCTACCCATATACCCAAGGGTGTCGGCGGCCCCCCATCGAACTATTTCATTTTTATCATTTTTCAACGCCTCAATAATGTGAGGAACAGCTTCGGTGCTCCCGATATACCCAAATGCAGTGACGGCATTCCATCGAACGACACTACTTTTATCATTGGTCAACGCCCGGATAAGGTGAGGAACCGCTTCGGCGCTTCCGATTTTTCCAAGCGCTTCGGCGGCACTGCATCGAACCTTTTTATCTTTATCATTCTCCAACGCTCGGATAATCTGAGGGACATATTCGGCACTCCCTATTTCTCCAAGCGTTAACGCGGCTCTTCTTCGAACATCTCCATCTTTGTTATTCTCCAAAGCCCGGATAAGGTGAGGTATGGCATCTGTGCTTCCGAGTTCTCCAAGCGCTAGGGCGGCAATGCTTCGTACATTTTCACTTTTATCATTCTCAAATACCTGGACTAGGTGAGGAACGGCCTCTACTATCCTCATTTCACGGAGAATTCTCGCAGATTCATAACGAACTTTAGATTTTTTATTCTTTAGTTTCAGGATATGCCGATCGATAATTTCCCGCGGTTTTATCCGGGAAAGAACCTCCGCCGTTTTTTCCCTTAGCGATTTGAATTCGCTTTTCTGGTAAACATCCCAGAGGGTTTGAA
>JAUPLE010000947.1 GCA_030837085.1 Acidobacteriota bacterium
CCAAATAATAACCAGGATACCCAGGGCAGCGCCGACAGCAGCGGCCATATTGCCTGCCTTCCGGGAAAAGTAACCGAGGAGGAACAATCCCAGCATTCCGCCGCTGAATATCCCGGCCAATTTCCACCAGGCATCCAGCGCACTGCTCACCCCGATCATGGCCAGTGCCATACCGGTTCCTAACAAACCCCAACAAATTGTACTGATGCGCAGGATACGCATGGATTTTTTTTCGGTCAGCCCAGACCGGGAATAGCGTTTAAAAAAATCTGTCAGGATTAATGTGGAAGCGCTGTTAATACTGCTGGATACCGTACTCATGGCCGCGGCAAAGATGGCGGAAATGACTAATCCCACGATCCCCCTGGGCAACCCGGTTACAATAAAATAGGGAAACACTTTGTCCGTCATATTGGCGGCTTTGAGGGTATCGGGCAGCAGTTCGGACCGGGCTGTATAATAGGCAAATAATTCCGTTCCGATAAAAATAAACAACGCTGAAAGCGGGATATATGTCAACGCCCCAACTAACACGGATTTTTTAGCCTCCCGGGAAGTTTTGGCGGTCAAGTACCGCTGGATGTAGGTTTGATCGATACCGAAATTCTGGAGATTGATGGCGACGCCGTAAACAAGTACCACCCAAAAGGTAGGCGAAGATAAGGATATCCCGAAGCTGCCTAAGCTGAATTTATTATGCGCGCCGGCAATGGTAAATACCTGGCCCGGACCTTCGGGCATGCTGAAGAGTAGTATCCCACCGCAGGCAAGGGCCCCGGCTATCAGGACGATAGTCTGTACCACATCGGTCCAGATGACGGCTTCGATCCCGCCCAACCAGGTGTAAAGAGTGACAATGACCCCGGTTATGATGATGATTGTTGCAATATCCCACCCCAACAGGCCGTGGAATGCCAGGGCCAATAAGAACATTATCGACCCCATCCGCGCCATTTGGGTGAGTAGATAACAAACAGTGGCATAGATACGCGCCCAGGCGCCGAAACGTTTTTCCAAATAACTGTAAGCGGAAATGTCGCCGTGCTCCCTATAAAGAGGGACAAAGAAACGAACCGCCATCCAGGTGGCTAAGGGTAAAGAAAGACTGAAAACAAAAGGATTCCAATCGGCGGCGTACGATTTCCCGGGCAGAGCAATAAAACTAATGCTGCTGACATAAGTCCCCAGGATAGAGAGTCCCACAGCCCAACCGGGCACTGAGCGATTGGCCGCGGTAAAGGCTTCGGTGGTTTTACTTTTTTTCATGAAATAGGAGCCGTATGCGGCGACGCCGACAAAGTAAACAATCAAAACGATAAGATCAATGGTTGAGAATTGATTTGGATTCATATTATATTTTGCCTCCGGCGGCCAGGCCCCTTTTTGAAAAAAGGGGTCTGGACCCCCAAAAACTTTTGTTTACCGGTTAATTGTTAATGGAAAAGATTAATGAGGATAGGTCTTTTCACCGGCTTTGATGGGGATATCCAGGTAATTCTCCAGTGGCGGGATCGGACAATTAAATCCGGGCGAATAATTACATAATGGATTGTAACAGCGGTTGAAATCCAGGATAACCGCCTGTTCTTTTCCCCACGGCTCGTGGACGTCCAGGAACCGCCCTACCTCATACGTCTCTTTCCCCGATGTGACATCACTGAATGGAATAAACATAGAATTGTACTCGGGGTCCTTCTCATCAAGAGAGAACTTAAATGCTGTTAACTGAAACTCTTTCCCCTCTATTTGAAATTTTACCCTGGCAAAACGGTAAAAGGTTTTCTCCTCCTTTTGAGTGGTTCGCACTTTGAAAGTTTCAATAGTGGGGAATTTTTCAACTACAGCTTTCACCGCATATTTGGGGTCCGGGGGGAAATACAGCAGGTGGGAGAACTGCTTGAATTGGGGTCGGTCCGGGTCATAAACCATCAAGAGGAACCTATCCGGCGTCGGATAAGCCATTAATATACACCGCCCTAATTTGAAAGATGCATTTGAAGTCAAGGGGGAGCCGGGTTCTATGGTTTTATCCCCGGAGGTGCAGGCGACGCCCGCGGCGTGACTGTACCAGGACCATTGCCCTTGTTTGTTTTGGATAGATAGTTGAACGCCCGGGAGTTTCTTATCGGAGAGTACCACATCGTTTTCTGTTTCCATGATGAAAGTTTCAGCCTGGGTAGCGGGGATTACGATGCGTTTGGACCTGGCCAGGTGGGAGACGGGGAATTTTTTGAAGCTCTCATCTTTTTCCTGGCGTTCTTTTAATAATGCCTCTTGCCATTTTGCATTATCCTGTGCGCCGGTATGGGTGTGAGCAAAAAATATCATTACAAAACTGATTGTCCATAAACTAATGGTTTTTTCTTTTTTCATTACGACCTCTTGTTTTTAAAATGTATTTTACAATAAATATGGCAATGTGTAAAGCACGCGAGTGCCTTCGGCGGGTCAGAACCCTTTTGAAAAAGGGTTCCGACACCTCCTAAAACTTTTGTCTAGTTAAAAGTTTTTCAGGGGTCCGTACCGGCGGGGCGGTTTTTCAAAAAAGCCCCCTGGCAATTAACGGCATAAATATTTCCAGGTTGCGGGGGTCGGTTTGGACGGCATCCACTGCTTTACGCACCAGTGGGTGGTCTCTTCTTATCAACAAAGGCAGCGACGGCTGCGACTGGACCGATGGAAACGGTCCCCGGGATGAAACCATAACCGCCTCTTTCACAGGCGTTTCCTCTTGCCTGGCAAGATAGCCGTTAATAGCTTTCATAAACAACTGCTCCGGCAGAGTTAACTGGTCAAGGTTAAGAACTTTGCGCTGCGCGGGGATCAACAAAAAACCAAAAAAACGGAAAACAAGGCGTTTAAAACCCTTTTTCAATGAAAAGAAAAAGATTGGCAACCGCTTTTCTTTTTGAAAAACCGGCGCCAGGAATGTGATGGCGAGTTTTTCCAGGTTCACCAGCAAATCCGCTTGCTCGCGTGTCAATGAAAGAACCGTTTTCCCCAGGGTATTATACCGCAAATGTTCCTTATGTCGGGGGACGGCAAAAATAGGAGCTGTACGGGCCTGGTCTTTAATTTCCGCCAAAGTAAGTGTACTGGGAATTCCCAGCGTCTTGAACGGTGCAAAATGGTCCATTAATGAAGAAGATATTTTCTTTTGCGAGCGAGTGAACCGGTAATGATCAAAAATCAATTCTTCCATGCGGGCTTGAACCGGGGCGGGTGCGGACGCATGATTGTGGCATAACCATTGGTAAAGCTGGAAAGCATATTCTGCCAGGTGGTCCAGGAAATCCCCGGTGATTTCTCCATTGGCTGTACCAATACTCATGTCTGGGTATTCCACGGCGGCATCGAAAATAAAACCTTGATGAGGTGGGAAAGTAACATATCGGTAGGGTATCCCAAGGTCCAGGAGCCGGAGGCGGCAAATATCTCCATCCCTGGGAACCCCAATAATACCGTGCGAGATATAATTCGAACCGGTTATATTAAGACTGGCCAACAATTGCGACAGCTCCAACAAAGGTCCACGGCTGATGATACGATTATTTAAACGGATGTCCTGGCGGACTGAGCGACAGTAAGCCCGTAGGATATACTTTTCCCGGGACGGGTTTCGCCCGGTCAAGTTGAAAAGCGTGATTCGTGTGCCTACGCTTAAATCGCAGGAATAGAATTTTTTCATGCGACCCTTCTCAAAAACAATGCAGGTTTTTTCCAGGACTGAGACATTTTCTATTATGATTTTACTGGGCGCAGGGGCAAATATAGCCAGCAAACCGAAACCGCTGCGGTCTTGCAGCGTTTCCACTGCTGCTTCTTTCAATTCCGTGGGTTGAGTTGGGTCCAGGAGAGTGGTAAGGGTTTTGAGTGCGTCCGTATCCATTCCCGGACCATTATCCGTCACCTGGATGCGGGTGCGGCCCACCCGGATAGCGACCTCCCCGGCCCCTCTTTTTAATGCTGCCCGAACCAACTCTACCGGGTAATGAGATGACGACCCGAAGGTATGGGAAGCCGCCTTTTTCAAATGCGCTTCCACGTCAATGGAAAAAAGATTACTTGAGGTTGAATTATTATTGCTCATCACTTTTGCCTCCGGCGGGTCAGGACCTTTTTACTAATACTCTCAAAAAGCGTGCAAAAAAAACAAAGATTTGAGACACTGTCTTCAAAGAAGGAAAACTCGGGGCCGTGCAAAGAGGGTTGGGGCGCCGCCCCATTTTGAAAAAAGGTCCCGACACCCCCAAAAACTTTTGATCATCAAAAGATTTTACCAGGCGCAGCGATACTTTTTCCAGTATTCGCCCCGGCGGTCCGGGGAATAGGTTCGATTCCTTTAACAATATTTCAATCCACCGGAATTGGGCCAGTGGGGGATTTTCTTTAAAAAGAGCAGTCAATTCTTGCAGTCCGGAGTACTTTGGATTGACGGCAATAAAGCGGTTGGGGATATCTGCGCCGGGGAAAAAAGACCCGGCAAGCGGCAGGTGCGAGAGGTCCACATCCAGCAGGTCCTCTTTGCCGCGCGTCATGCCCGGTGCTAACAAGCAGGGAGGCGAGACCAGCCGGTTCACCGCCGCCAATAACTGCCCCGATACTGAATCGTCCGCTTTTCCCGGCATTACGGGTTTTATTGCAGTAATACGGTCCAGGCTGACGGCTTCGGGAAGGACTTTTTTAATC
>JAUPLE010000948.1 GCA_030837085.1 Acidobacteriota bacterium
AATCCTTGTTAAATAAGCTCGAAGAGAAATACAGAAATTTCGGCAGCATTATGCAAGCCTTCGCCGCGCCGGATGGCATTTATTTTCGCGCTGACAAACATCTCTTCCGTTGGAATTCCCAACTATTTACCACATGGTATTCGGAAACCGGTTTTGGAGCGACATATTTATATAATGGAAAACTCTATGTCCAGCAAAAAGGCGCCGGCCTGCAGGTGCGTGAAAACGGCTCATTTCGCGATATCCCGGGCGGTTCCTTCTTCGCGGGCAAAGAAGACGCCTGGAGAATCAGCATGATGGTTCCTTTCAATGGGCGGCCTCAAACTTTTTTGATCGGGACCCGGACTATGGGCTTGTATCTTTATGACGGTAACCGCGCCACGCCCTTCCCTATCGAGGCCGATGACATCATAACAAAACAACGGAACCTTTTACATGGAATTGTTCTTTCTTCAGGAGATTTTGCATTGGCCACGGACGGCGCTGGTTTTATTATCATCGATTCCTCCGGGAAAATCAAACACCGTTTCGATATATCAAACGGCCTGCCGGATAATAATGTCAAATACATTTACCAGGAACCCGGTGGCAACCTCTGGCTCGCCCTTAATAACGGCATCGCCAAAATCGAATACGAATCCCCTTTTACTTTTTATGACCGACACTCCCAGCTTCCTGGGACAGTCAACTCTCTGATCAGACATGTATCTTCCGGTACTTTTTACGCCGGGACCACCGAAGGACTTTTCTCCCTTTCGTCAACCGGTTTATTCCAACCGGTAAAAGGCATCTACGGTTCATGTTGGTCCCTTATTTCCCACAATGAATCTATAATTGCGGCCACAGACAGAGGTATTTTCGCAATTGAAAATAATATTCCTATTTTTATTGATCAAAAAAGAACGATTTGTTTGCTTCAATCGAAGAAGACCCCAAATTGTATCTGGGCTGGAGCGTACAATGCACTGGTTTCTCTTGTCAAAAATAATTCGTCGGGACGATGGGAAAAAACAACGATAGATGTGGAATCTTCCGGTTATGTACTTTCGATTGTCGATGAACCGGATGGAACCCTCTGGCTCGGTACGCAATCACAGGGTGTATTTTCCGTATCCTTCTCCAACGCTTTAACCCCGGTTGTTACACAATACAATGGTGCGGTTGGCCTGCCGATTGAAAAGAATCAACCTATTGGTGAAATCAACGTGGCCCATATTGCGGGTCATACGGTTTTCGCTACTCAACATGGCCTGTACCGTTTCGATAAAAGTCAAGGCCGCTTTGCTCGCGATCCCCTCCTGGGGAAAGATTCCAAAGGCGAGAAAGATTTTAATGATGGGACCCACCCTATTTTCCGCATCGCTGAAGATGCAAAAGGGAATATCTGGTTCCATTCCGAATCCGTAAACTATGAGGCTGTCCTTCAACCGGACCGCACCTACCGCATAGACAATATATCCCTCTTGCGAATCCCGATATTACAGACCAATTTCATTTACCCGGAACCCGGCGCCATATGGTTCTGTACCTATGAGGGCCTTATCCGGTATGACACCGGTTATCGATTTAAAGAGCCGGGTTCTTTTTCGAACTTCATCCGCCGCGTCGAACGTATCGATGACAGGGCACCGTTATTTGGGGGGCATGGCCCGGAACCAGTTAATGGTTCCCTTATTCCTAAACCAATTTTACCCTACAAGGACCGCAACCTCCGCTTTTTCTTCGCCGCCCCCTTCTACCAGGATGAATCCGCAACCCAATATTCGTATTTTCTCAAAGGGTATGACCAGGAGTGGTCCCCATATTCATCCGAAACGCGGAAAGATTATACCAATCTCAGGGAAAGGAATTACTCGTTTTTTGTTAAATCAAAAAATGTGTACAACCAGGAAAGTTCACAGGCTGTTTATTCTTTTGAAATTCTTCCTCCCTGGTATCGTACCACCCTGGCCTATATCGTTTATTTTATTACGTTTATTTTCTTCCTTTTCGGCGCCGATAAATTTCGTCGATATAGACGGCTGGTTTTTGAAAAAAAACACCTCGAAGTCATCGTTCAACAACGTACGCATGAAATTAAAGAGAAAAACCTCCAACTGGAAGAGCAAACCCAACTTCTTACCCTGCAATCGGAACAACTAAAAGAAATGGATAAAGTGAAATCCCGGTTTTTCGCCAATATTTCACATGAGTTCCGCACGCCTCTCACATTAATCATGGGACCCCTGGAACAAATTCTTTCCGGTTCGGTGGATATGGGATTGAAAAATAAAACGCAGTTGATGCTGCGCAATTCGCAGCGCCTCCTGGGTTTGATTAACCAACTCCTGGACCTCTCCCGCCTCAACAGCGGAAAAATGCGCTTGCAAACAACGCGCAAAAATACCATCCCGTTCTTACGCGGGATAATGGCTTCTTTTAATCTTCTTTCCGAACAACGGAAAATCGAGTTTCATTTTCTACCACAACAGGATGATATTACCCTGTATTTTAATTCTGAAAGCGTTGAGCAAATTATGTACAACCTCCTTTCCAATGCCTTCAAAAATACTCCCCCCGGCGGCTCTATCACCGTGTCTGCCGGAGTTACAGATATAACTACCCTTCCGGGAAAAACAGGTGTTTTCCCTGACGGCTTCTTGGAAGTGTCGGTGCTGGATACGGGCGTCGGCATCCCGGCGGATCAATGGCCCCACATGTTCGAGCTTTTCTACCAGCCCGAATCTTCCTATGAAAATAAACCTAAAGGTTCGGGCATTGGGTTGGCGCTGACCCGGGAACTGGTGGAGCTTCATTACGGCGATATCCGGGTCCACAGCAGTGAAGG
>JAUPLE010000949.1 GCA_030837085.1 Acidobacteriota bacterium
CTTCCGATCTTGCTCTTCCGATCTACTCTACGACCGCATGATCGATACCATGCTGACCAAACTCAAGTACTGCCGAACCTGCGCGCAAAAAACCATCGAATACTTCTGCACCCAGGAAGATGAGAAGTAAGAAGATGGAAGAAAGGCACCATGAATTCGGAACTATTAACATTATTTGAAGAATTAAAGAAAAAAGGACTGACGCCCCAACAGGAAGAAATGATCCTGCGGGAATTGCAAGGGGCGGAAATCCATGAAACCTTCCCGGCGTCGCCGCCGCCTCATACGCCGGGTATATACGAATACCACGACCTGGCCGTGCTGCAAGATTTCCCGGAAAATACGCCGGGGAGCTATACCGTGCAGATCCGTTCCCTGGATGAACTCCTGGAACGAGACAAGCAAAGAGAAACGGATGGGTTCCCTCGGAAAATAAGGGTGGGTAAATTGATCAAACCCGGCCGGGGCGGTAAAGATAAAATCGTGATCGTGCCGACTACCGAGGAGGAAAAGTTTGTTCACCACATGCCCGCCGATGAGGAAAGCGGTGAAGGCGAATCGTCCGGCGGCACGGGCCAGGGTGAAGAAGGCGAGGTGATCGGAGAACAACCCGTACACCAGCCCGGCGAAGGAGAAGGAACCGGCGCGTCCGGCGAAGGCGGCGGCGAGGCGCATGAAATGGAATCCTCCGCCTATGACCTGGGTAAAATCCTCACCGAACAATTCCAACTGCCCAACCTCAAAGACAAAGGCAAAAAACGCGCCATGGCCCGCTATTCTTATGACCTCACCGACCGCCACCGCGGTTTCGGCCAGTTCCTTGACAAAAAAGCCACCCTGCGCAAAATCGTAGAAACCAATATCCACCTGGGAAATATCCCGGATGTGGCCAATATCGACTCCACCCGTTTCCTGGTGTCCCCCAAAGACAAAATTTACCGCATCCTTTCCAGGGAAAAGGACTACGAATCCCAGGCCATGGTTTTCTTCATGAGGGACTATTCCGGTTCCATGTCGGGCAAACCCACGGAATTGGTAGTAGGGCAGCATGTGTTAATCTACAGTTGGCTGCTCTTTCAATACGCCCGCCAGGTGGAAACCCGTTTCATCCTCCACGACACCGATGCCAAAGAGGCGCCGGATTTCTATGCCTATTACAACTCACGGGTGGCCGGCGGCACCAAAGTAGCCTCCGCCTTCCGCCTGGTAAACGAAATCGTAGAAAAGGAAAACCTGCAAAGAGATTACAATATCTATGTCTTCCACGGCACGGACGGCGACGACTGGGATACCGAAGGCAGATCCACAATCCCTGAAATCGAGCGCATGTTGAAGTACACCAACCGCGTGGGTATCACCGTGGCCCGCAATAGTTATTCCGCCTCCAGGGAAACCGATATGGAACGCTACATGAAACAGTCCGGCCTCCTGCTGAAAAGACCCGTGGATATCCGCATGGACGCGATGCAAGATGACGCCGACGAAACGCGGATCATCGAAGGGATTAAGAAACTTATATCCGAATGATGAATGATGAATGAGTAGGTAAGAACAATGGAATTGATTAATCAACATACAAAGGCTATCATGGAGGAATGCAAACGCTGGGCCCGGATGTCCGGCCTGAAATTTGGCGAGGAAACCCTGGAATATATCGTGACCAATCGGGACCTCCTAGAACTATCTCCCAAAGTCATGATCCCCACCCTCTACGACTTCTGGGTTCACGACGTGGAAGTACTCAAAGAAAAAGGAAAATACGAACTTTATCCCCATAACCCCTATGAAACTGTCATCAACACCCGTCCGGCCATTTCCTTTTACAATGACAATAACCCCGATTGGCTCAATGTTATGATCTTCTATCATGTGTTGGGGCATATCGACTTTTTCCAGAATAACATCTATTTCAGTCATACCTGGGATTATGATTTCACGGCCCAGGCGCTATCGGACAAACGGTTGATTGCCAAACTCCGTTCGGAAAAGGGCCGCTGGGTAGACTACGTGATCGAATTTGCCCGGGGCATCGATAACCTGGTGGGCTATTACAGTACCCTATCACGGTTGGACACACAAGAACCATTACCCAGCAAATCCCAGAAACGCCTGGATTACTATTTCGATATCTATCTGCAGTCGGTCAAGAAAGTTCCCATTCATGAATACGTCAGGGAAGTCGAAAAATATAATCGCCTGATGAAAGAGTATGACGAACGGGGCGAGGATGCTTTTTTCGCCGAAGTCAAACAAAAAAACCCGGAATTCGAGACCCTTTTTAACAAAAGCCTGGAAGAAGAGAAACCTACTAAACTGGACGTCATCCAATTCATCCTGGAAAATTCCGCCTTTCTCAATAAAGAAGAAAACAAATGGATGAAATCCGTTGTCGAGGTAGTCCGCAACACCTCGTTGTTTTTCCAACCCCAGATTCGCACCAAGATCATGAACGAAGGTTGGGCCAGTTACTGGCATGAACATCTTTTCCTGGCGGATGATCGCATCCAGGGACATGAAGTCGAATACGCCCGGGTCAATTCGGGGGTCACCACCATGCCGCGGGTGGGCCTCAACCCTTACGCCCTGGGTATGCGACTCTTCGAATATATCGAAGAACTAGCGGAAAAAGGAAAACTCTCCCACCAGTTCCAGCGCATTGCCGATGAACGGGCGCGGAAAGACTACGATCAAAAAACAGGCAAAGGTAAAGCCTTTATTTTTCATGTGCGCGAAAATTTCAGCGATTTTCTGTTCATTAATACCTTCCTGGACCAGGAATTTATCAACCGGCACCGATTGTTTGTCGTGGGCAAACGGTTGAACCGCGACCGCATGGTCTGGGAATACTATGTAAAAAGCCGGAAAGTCGAAGATTACCGCCAGATGGTACTGGATTCGTTGTACCATCCCCCCTTCATCGAAGTGAGCAAGGAAAACAGCGGCAACGGCGCCCTCTATTTGAACCATCGTTTCGAAGGGAAACCGCTGTACAAAGATTATATTCCCCACACCATGATGGGCATCGAATACCTCTGGGGCAAACCGGTGAAACTGGAAACTTCGGAATTGGTAGAGACGGTAAAACCACGCAGCCCCATATTCGGTGTACCGGACCAGGATGAGGGAGAAGCTAAAAAAGAACCCCAGTTCCGGCGCGTGTTATATACCATGGAAAATCGCAAAATTACTAAGAAGAACTTGTAACCAGGAATAAAAGAGTGAGATTATGGAGCAACTAACCAATATAAAAAAAGCAATGGAAAATCTGGGCCGGAATGTTGAGGCATCGGAGCAACAGAAGCCTGTTGCTTTCAAAAAATTCCTGGAATATTTGGCCCGGGACCCAAAAGGCATCATTCGCAATATATTCCAGGTATTTCATGACATGATAAAAAGTTATGTAGGTGAAGGAGTTGAAGAATACCCGAACGACCCCGAAAGCATTGGTTTTGTCGATTACAAATCCGAGAAACTCCTGGTGGAAGAGACAGATCATCCCTTTTTCGCGGACCGTTTGTTTGCCAACCGCTTGGTAAATAAAGTAAAAGCCATGCGCCAGGGCGCCCAGCAAAATAAAATCTACATCATTAAAGGTCCCCACGGCTGCGGGAAAAGTACGTTTCTCAATAACCTACTGTCCAAATTCGAAACCTATGCCAATACCGATGCGGGCACACGCTACGAAATCGTCTGGCGTTTGGACCGGGAAGCGCTGGGAGGGATGATTGAAACCAAAATCAGCCGGAATCCTGGAAAACAACTTCTTGAAAATAATGAAGAGGATGCGGGACAAAAAAAACAATCCATCACGCCTTCTTTTATCCGGGAAA
Source organism: Acidobacteriota bacterium (assembly GCA_030837085.1). Lineage (GTDB taxonomy): Bacteria > Acidobacteriota > Aminicenantia > UBA2199 > UBA2199 > JAKAGC01. The sequence continues at coordinate 3,831 of JAUPLE010000949.1, forward strand.
CCGAAGAATACGTGGAAATCCCTTGCCCCAGTCATGATAATCCCATTTTGATGATCCCCAAGTCCCACCGTCGGGTATTTTTCGACAGCCTGTTTAAAAACGATCAATTTAAATGGGAATTGTTTACGGAAAAGGAATATGAATGGGTGTTCCGGGACAACCCCTGCACCATTTGCAGTTCTATTTATAAAGCGCTGCTGGAAAAGCTGGATAATCCTTCGAAGGTTTATGCAATGCTTTATGCGCAAAGATATTCTTTTAACCGGCGCCTGGGAGAGGGCATCAGTGTGTTTAATCCCGGTGATAAGCCGCTGCGCCGGAACGTGTTCAGTAATGATATGCTTCAACTTCGCCTGGATGGGCTTTTTAAAGACAGCAACCGCGTCCATTTCATTTTCTCCAACTATGCCAGGACCAATAACGGCATCTATGCCCTGATGGATATCAAATCCCACAATACAGAACGGCTGCTGGAGCTTCATAACATTATCAGCGAAGGCATCCACAAAGTGGAACATATCGAGGAAAATGTCAATTCGCTTTTCCTGGCGTTGATGAACCCCGAAGATAAAATAAATATAGAGGGGCTGCAGTCGTTCCAGGACCGCGTCGAATATATCGATATCCCTTATGTCCTGGACCTCCGGACGGAAGTGCAGATTTACCGGGATATCTTCGGAAAACATATCGACGCCAATTTCCTACCCAAAGTGCTTCACAATTTCGCCCGCATCATCATCTCCTCGCGCTTAAACGAAAAATCGCAGGCTTTATTGGAGTGGATCGGCAGCCCGGGGAAAAACGAACGCTATTGCGACAAAAACCTGCAGTTGTTAAAAATGGAAATTTATACGGGCCA
>JAUPLE010000107.1 GCA_030837085.1 Acidobacteriota bacterium
CAGCGGGACCTCTTCTTTGCTCTCCTTTATCAATTCCGAACCATTGCCACTTCCATTTTCGCCCTCGCTTCAGGGGAATGGCAATTTGTGGAAAAAATACCCCTTATCCCCGCGGATTCGCGACTTAACATCGAACTGGCCGGGATCATCAGCGAAGGCGTCAACAAGATAAACAATTTCTCTTTCTTCAAAAACAGATATAATCGCCTGACGCCCAGGACCAGCCCTATCCCTGCCAACATGAAAGAGTTCCTGTCCAATGCTGAAACCGGCTTTCACAATAACCTGGAAAGTTTCAACAATATACCTAGCGAACAAATCATCCCGCAAATGAAAATGTCGGAAGAAATATTCTGGAAAAAAATTATCCTGCTATACCTCTTGAATATTGTCGAATTAAACCAGGTCTCCATGGAACGGGAAAATGATAAAAACGTCGAAGAACTCTTCGTTTTATATGAACGCATAAAAACCGAAAAGATCGACTTCTATGAGTTACTGGGAGTACAAAAAACCGCCACCTTAAATGAAATTAAGAACGGCTATTTCAGCTATGCCAAGAAATACCACCCAGACCGTATTTCCCATGCTCCTGACCCGGAAATCAAAGAAAAGGCCAATTTCGTTTTTGCAGAAATGAACAAAGCCTACGATACCTTAAGCAATGAAGTAAAGAAACGGGCCTATGACAGCCGGGGATTCAAAGAGGGGGGCCAGGAAGATTCCATTAAGGACAATTTAATAGAAAGGGCTAAGATGTTGTACCGCAGGGCAAAAGCCCTTTATACCCAGAAACAATACGGGGAAGCGGTTTCATTATTGGATGAGGCCGTTAGCCTGGACCCCAACAAACCCCCTTATTTCTTAATGCTGGGCTTATGCCAGATGAACCTGCCGACCCTGAGACGGACAGCGGAAAAAAGCCTGCAAAAAGTCATTGACCAGGAACCATGGAATGTCGAAGCATATATGGCCATGGGCACGCTGTTTCAATCGGAGAACCAGGTTAACCGCGCCGAAGGGTTCTTCAGGAAAGTATTATCTCTTAACCCCGACCATGCGCAGGCAAGAAAAAAGCTGCAGGAACTGATGGATAGCCGTACCGATAAAAAGAAACCCGGATTCTCCCTTTTCGGTAAATCAAAAAAATAAGGCAGGCCGAAAACGTCCGGCCTGCCGTCTACCTCGCGCCTCACATCCTTAAACTCTATTTAGCGTCCTTCTTTTCTTCTGTGAGTTTGAATTTCATTACTACCGTAAATTTGACGGTCTTTGCCACACCGTCCACCAGGTAAGGTTCGTATTGCCACTGTTTCAGTGCTTCCACTGCCGCGGCATTTAATAAATCGTGACCTTCGAGCACTTTAACGTCCTTTACCAGCCCTTTGGTATCGATAACCGCTTCCATCACCACAACGCCTTCTACTTTTTGTTTGAGAGCTTCCGGGGGATATTGAGGGTTAACCGTCTTGATAAGCTTCGGTTTTTGAGCGGAAGAAAGATTAATGGGCGGTTGTTCTTCTTCTTTTCTTTCGAGATTAAATTTGACTACTACGGTGAATGAGACGCCCTTGGGCTTGCCATCGATCATATACGGTTCATATTCCCACTGTTTTACCGCATCCAGCGCAGCCGTCCTTAATTCCTGGGGACCTTCGATAACCACCGCATCGATCACTTTCCCCTGCGTATTGGTGGTGGCCTCGATAACCACTTTACCCTGGATATGTGCCTTCAATGCCTCTTTGGGATATTGGGGCTGAACAGGTTTCAACAACCTGGGCTTCTGGGTGGCGTCGACACGGATGATTTTATCCTTTTCGGCGCCGGCGCCAGCTAGGGGCGGAACATCCTCGCCCCGGTGAAAGGAAAGAAAATAAATCTTCCCGGCCGAATCCTCGAAACCCAGGACAGTTGTTTTCTGCTGCGGCAAATAGATTTTCGATTCCAACAGCGACCGTGACGGTTTGCCTTTTTCCAGGACCTCTAAAACCGCCACTTTGAACCGGCTCTTTTCCCCGTCGACAGCGTCCAGTTGGAGCAACAATTCACGCCCATTGAGTACGATTACCTGGAAAGGCGACCCGGCGCTGTCTTTCGCCAGTACCAAACCGGCCTGGGTAATTAACTTGATATCCTTCAAGCTAAACACCCTCTTTATGGATTCCTGCTCCTTTGAGAGATCAACCTCCAGGAAAACATCCTCCCCGGGGATGGGTTTTAGATAATAAGAAGTAATCACCCCGGCGGGCGCCGCGGTTATTTCTTTAAACCCCTCATATAATCGTAATTGCGCCGCCACATCCGGCGCTGCCCACAAACTTCCCGTGACACACATTAATACCAATATAATCATGACCGCTTTTAACACCAGTAAACCATGTTTCATTGTATAGCCTCCTTTGTTCATTTTTCTTTTTATATTCTTTTTTCCTTTAACTTTTTTTTGTTGTTATCGGCGCCTTCTCAAGCCAGACAATGGTCATATCCGGGTCTTTTTGATCGATGATAAAAGTGTCGGCCGACACGCCTTCAACCTGGGCAGAATCAACAAAGACACCGTCTTCCACGACATTCCCCGACGCAGCGGCGCGCTCCCGCTGAAACAATGAAGGGAATGCCGTAACCAACAAAATTACCGCCAATAAAAGAGATGCGGCAGCAGCCAGGGTCCCCACATAAAGGAGAGTTTTCTTTTTCGTGCCGGACATAAAATCAGGCAGGGGCCCCGGTGTCGAGGCGATTTGCTCAAGTTCTTTCATAATTGACTCTTCCAGTTCCCTGGGAATATCCTGTTCTACTGCCTGAACCCTTTGTTTTATTTCTTTATCCATGTTTTTATTTATCATTGTCGCACCTCCATCATCTCTTTTACCGCCTTCCTGGCCCGGTGCAAGATGAATTTTACGTTTACTTTCGTTAAGCTGGTAATGTCAACAATTTCGGAAATTGTAAACTCATTGTAATAGTAAAGGAAGAAAACTTCGCGGTGCCTGGGGTTTAACTCCGCCGCCGCCCGGTAAATGTCCCGGACATTATTGGGAATAGAAGCGTCCGTTTCGACGGCAAACCCGTCCACATTTTCCAGCAGCACCAGCGAACGACTGCTTTTGAAGTGATCCTTTACCAGGTTATGGGCAATGGTAAAAAGCCAGGTTTTGAAGCTCCGTTCCGGGTCAAAGGAATGAAAGTAACGAAATGCCTTCAGCAGGGTTTCCTGGTAAATGTCGTCGGTGTCGTGGGAAAAATTAAGGGACTTCAGGATGAAGTTGTAAAGATTTTTCTTTACCGGTTCCAGGCTCTGAAGAAAGCGTTCCGCTGCTTCGTTTGGCGGCGCTTGCTCCGGCCGGGAATCCGTGACCCTGCTAACAGAACGTAATGTCATCGTAGTTCCTTTCATACCCTTTATACCATTAAATTCATCAAAGGGATAGAAGAAAATAAAAAAATATATTACAGTATCACACTCACATTTTTTTTATAGATTGTCGATAAGATAATCCATGGGGACTTGACAAAATCTTAATTTTGTATTATATTTTTGTAACCAGAAAGGAAACCCAAAAAATATGGGGTACTTGAGGTCGAATTTATTTAAGATAAAAAGTTTAAAGGAGGTTAAATATGAAAGTTCAACCGTTAGATGAAAGGGTGTTGGTAGAACCCCTCGAACAGGAAGAAAAAGTCGGGTCCATCATTATCCCCGACACTGCCAAAGAAAAGCCCAGTATGGGTAAAGTCATTGCCGTTGGTACGGACGAAGAGCTTAAGAAGATACTCAAACCGGGAGATAAGGTCCTCTTCGGGAAATACGCCGGAGAAGAGATCAAGATCGAAGGGAAGAAACACTTGATAATTAAACTTGAGGAAATCCTTGCCACGGTCCAATAAAATAGACAGGCAAGCCGATGACCGAACAAAACATGAATTAAGTAACAAGGAGGAAACATGGCAAAAGAAATTACATTAGGAGAAGACGCCAGACAGGCCATTTTACGTGGAATCGATAAATTGGCCGATACGGTAAAAGCAACATTGGGCCCCAGGGGACGGAACATCATCCTGGAAAAGAAATTCGGGTCCCCCACTATTACCAAAGACGGCGTGACAGTCGCTAAAGAAATAGAGTTAAAAGATCCACTGGAAAACATGGGCGCCCAGATGGTAAAGGAAGTGGCATCCAAAACTTCGGATGTCGCCGGTGACGGAACCACCACCGCCACGGTCCTGGCCCAGAACATTTACAAAGAAGGTTTGAAAATGGTAGTGGCCGGCGCCAATCCCACATTGATTAAAAAAGGCATTGACGTGGGTGTGGAACAGATTAATAAGGAATTGAAAGAACTCAGCCAGCAGGTGACCGGTAAAATGATCGCCCAGGTAGGCGCGATTTCCGCCAATAATGATCTTTCCATCGGTGAGATTATCGCCCAGGCTATGGAAAAAGTAGGCAAAGACGGCGTTATTACCGTTGAAGAAGGCAAATCCCTCGATACAGTACTGGATTTCGTGGAAGGGATGCAGTTTGACCGGGGATTCCTTTCTCCCTATTTTGTCAATGACGCCGACCGCATGGTGGCGGAATTGGAAGACGCCTATATTCTCTTGTATGACAAGAAATTATCCAATTTAAGAGAAATGCTGCCGCTGTTGGAGCAAGTCGCCAAATCAGGCCGCCCCATGTTGATAATCGCGGAAGACATTGAAGGTGAAGCCCTGGCGACCCTGGTATTTAATAAGATCAGGGGAATCCTCAATATCGTGGCAGTCAAAGCCCCCGGATTCGGCGACCGGCGTAAAGCCATGCTGGAAGACATCGGTATCCTGACCGGCGGCCAGGTGGTTTCCGAAGAACTCGGTATGAAGCTTGAAAAAGTAACCATCGAATATCTCGGCGCCGCCAAAAAAATCGTGGTGGACAAAGATAATACCACGATCGTAGAAGGCGCAGGCAAGGAAGCGGATATCAAAGGTCGCATCAACCAGATCAAAAAGCAAATCGAAGACACCACCTCCGATTATGACAAAGAGAAACTCCAGGAACGGTTGGCCAAATTGGCCGGCGGCGTGGCTGTAATCCGGGTCGGAGCTGCCACTGAAACCGAATTGAAAGAAAAGAAAGCCCGCGTCGAAGATGCCATGCATGCCACCAAAGCGGCCGTCGAAGAAGGCATCGTGCCCGGCGGCGGTATTGCCTTGCTCAAGAGCATCGCGGCTCTGAAAAAGATGAAACTTGATGGCGATATGCAGTTCGGTATCAATATTCTCATCAAAGCCCTGGAATCCCCGCTGCGCCAGATTGCTGCCAATGCCGGTTTCGAAGGGGCCACCATTATCGAAAAAGTAAAAAATGCCAAGAGCAAATATTTCGGTTTCGATGCCCTGAACGAAAAATATACCGACATGATTGCCGACGGGATTATCGATCCCACCAAAGTAGTCCGGATTGCATTGCAAAATGCGGCTTCCGTTGCCGGCTTGCTTCTGACTACCGAAGGACTGGTATCGGAAATCCATGAGGAAGAGAAACATCATGCCCCGGCTATGCCCCCGGGCGGCGGAATGTATTAAGAATTACGAATAAAGAATAACTATCTAACCAGGTAAATAATTGAAAGGCAGCCGAAAGGCTGCCTTTTTTATTTTCCTGTTGTTTGAAAAAAAAAAATCAATATGCTAGAATTTTTTATGCCATGAATAATAAAATGCTCTTCGAAACAACAGCCCGCCCCAAAAGTATGGCGAAACTCTTCTTCTACAACTCGTTAATCGTAATCTCCATCTTAACCGTCACTTTCAGCATTGTTTTTATATTCAATCGCTACGCCAATTTCGATGAAAATATTAAAAACCTTGAAAAGAACTACTTCCGCGAACAACTCCAATTAATCGACTCAAGAGTAAACGAAGTCATCGATTACATCCAATATAGCAAATCCCGGACCGAAGGCATTTTACAGGATAACATCAAAGAAAAAACTTATGAAGCTCACGCCATTGCCACCAATATCTATAAAACCTATAAAAACACTAAAAGCACTGCGGAAATCAAACGGTTGATCATCAATACCCTCCGCCCCATTCGTTATAATAAAGGAAGGGGTTACTACTTCATCGACGACATCAACGGCAATATCGTACTCATCCATCAGACCTATGAACCGATATGGAAAGAAGGTCAAAACATCCTTGATACCAAAGACATATACGGGAAATTTGTCATCAAGGAATTTGTCGAAATCGCCAGGACCCGAAAAGAAGGTTTTTCCTCTTACCACTGGGGGAAATTAGGCGAAGAAAAGCAACCCATCCGGAAAAAAATTTCCTATATCAAACTCTTTGAACCCTTCGGTTGGATTATTGGGACCGGGGAATACGTAGATGACGTCGAAAGAGATATCCAGGCGAACGTCTTAACAAGGATCAACTCCATGCGTTATGGGACAGACCGGACCAATTATTTCTTCGTGCTAAAACTGGTCGTATCCACCCCTGAATCAGGCGCAGATAGTAAATGGAAATTGATTATGCTGGTTAACCCCAATCGACCGGATTTGGTGGGGCAGGAGTTGACCGAAGAATTCAAAGATGATAAAGGAAACTATTTCCTTAAAGGTCTGGTAAATCCAGTCCTGGAAAAGGGAGAATGCGTAACCGAGTACTGGTTCAAAAAAATGAGCGATTCCCATAGCACTAAGAAAACCACCTATGCCCGGTTGGCCAAAGATTGGAATTGGATTATCGGCGGCGGTTTCTATCGGGACGAACTGGAAAAACTCATCGCCCTTAATCGAGAAACCCTGGAAAAGAATGTAAAAGAGGAAATTATCTTTATCATTGGTATCTTTATTTTTATTTTCTTCCTGGCCATGTTGATATCCATGTATTTTTCCAGGGAGATAAAAAATGAATTTAATATTTTTTCAAATTTTTTCAATGAATCGGCCAAAAAGAATGAAGTGCTGGACAAAAGCAAGTTAGAAATCTTCGAATTCAAGGAACTGGCCGATGCGGCCAACCGTATGATCAGCGATAAAAAAGCAGGAGAGGAAGCGTTATTGAAGGCCAAAGAAGCGGCCGAAGCAGCCACCCGGGCAAAATCCGAATTCCTGGCCAATGTAAGCCATGAAATTCGCACACCCCTGAACGCCATCATCGGCATGAGCGATATCCTGGGCCAAACCCAATTGAACGACGAACAGTACGAATACCTCGAGATCATTAACACCTCCGGCAGCACCCTCCTGGTTATTATCAACGATATTCTTGATTTTTCCAAAATCGAAGCCGGTAAAATGGACCTCGAGCATGTCAATTTCAGTGTGGCTGAGGCAGTCGAAGCGGTTGCCGACATGGAGGCCCCCAAAGCCCATAAAAAAGGCCTGGAAATAATCCCGGACGTCGATGCGGATATTCCCCAGGAAGTCCTGGGCGACTCCGGTCGACTTCACCAGATACTCCTTAATTTAGCCGATAACGCCGTCAAATTTACCGATAAAGGTGAAATCTTTATTTCGGCCCAGGCAGCGGAAAAAAGCGAAACAGAAATCAAACTGCTTTTTACAGTTAAAGACACCGGCATCGGGATATCCGAAGATAGGCAGAGAGATTTGTTTAAATCCTTTTCCCAATTAGATGCATCCACCACGCGCAAATATGGGGGGACCGGGCTGGGGCTTGCCATTTGCAAAAAATTGACCGAACTACTGAAGGGAGAAATCGGCGTTGAAAGCAAGGAAGGCGTCGGAACTTCTTTTTGGTTTACCGCCGTGTTCGATTTACCCACACCCGGTATTCCTAAAACAACGGTTTCTCCGTTGGGTCTCAATGGCTTATGTGTGTTAATCGTCGATGACAACCGTACCAACCGCTTGATTTTGAAAAAGTACCTGGAATCCTGGGGATGTACCTGCCATGAAGCCGTAAGCGCCGAGGAAGCGTTGGTCAAGATGTATGAAGCGGCGACCGACCAAAAGCCCTTTCCCATTGCGCTGTTGGATTACCTGATGCCCGGCGTTTCCGGCGATCAATTGGCCAGGGCCATAAAGCAAGATGAAAAATTAAAAGATACCAGGTTAGTGCTCCTGACATCATCTATAATGTACAAATCCCAGGAAGAGCTGGAAGAAATGGGTTTTATGTCATTATTGAACAAACCTGTCAAACAGAGCGTTTTGTACAATTGTATTGCCAGGATCATGGGCTTTGCTAAACCGGAAGAACGGGTAGATAAAAGACCGGTTAAAACATTTACGGATTTAAAAAAGCTGGACCGCGGTCCCCTGGATATCTTATTGGTAGAAGATAATTACTTTAATCAAAGGGTGGCGCTTTTTAACCTACAAAAATTTAACCACCGGGTGGACCTGGCGGAAAACGGCAAAGCGGCAGTGGACAAATTTAAAAACAACCGCTATGATCTTATTTTAATGGATGTCCAAATGCCCATCATGGACGGCTACGAAGCCACCGAAATCATCCGCCGCCTGGAAAAAGAAGACAACAAGCAAAACAATCGGGATAGTCATACCCCTATTATTGCTATGACGGCCAATGCCATGAAAGAGGATGTGGAAAAAGCATACCAGCTTGGTATGAATGCGTATCTTGCCAAACCCTTTAATTCGGGAAAATTCCTCACGGTCATTAATGAAATCGCGCACACATCCAGGAAATAGCATAAAAATACAAAAAATAAAAGGAGGTATTTTATGAAATTAACCATTCAACACCAGGAACGTTACTCGCGGGGGCAGTTGCTGCTGCGAACCTTTTTCGGTTTCCTTTACATCGGGATTCCGCATGCGTTTTGCCTGTTCTTCGTTAGTATCTGGGCGTCGATTCTTATGCTTTGCGCCTGGTGGGTAGTGCTGTTTACGGCGAAATATCCCAAAGGTATGTTTGATTTCCAGGTGAAGCTATTCAGTTGGCAAACCCGTCTGAGCGCTTCGCTGGACAATTTGGCGGACGGTTACCCCGCTATCGGCATTAATGGGACAAGCGACAAAGTCTCCCTGGAAGTGGAATACCCTGAAAAACTGAGCAGGGGTCTGCTGCTGCTGCGTACATTCTTCGGCTTCATTTATGTCATGATCCCACACGCTTTCTGTCTCATCTTCCGGGCAATCGGAACTTGTTTCGTGATGTTCCTGGCCTGGTGGGTAGTGTTGTTTACAGGTCAATACCCGGCAAATATGCATGCCTTTGTAGTGGGCTTACTGCGTTGGGGATTGCGCATTAATCTCTACATGGCATTTATGACCGATCAATACCCGCCCTTCACCGGGAAAGAGTGAAAACAGTCACTATTTGACTTTTTTAAGTATCCGTTCGGTTTCATCCGGTTGCAAAGAGATCATTGCATCGATCGAGGGATAAACATATGTTTTTATTGTTTGTCCCTTTTCTATTAGCGAGATGGTTTCATTAGCCCAGTCTTTAGGGATATGAAACATGATGGTAAGGGGTTGGTCATAGATATCGTTGGGCAAGTGATCTGAAACCATAATGCGCATTTCACCGATCTTGCGATTTTTTAAAACAGGGACGATTTTCACTTCCGCATGGAGCCGTTCCCGGATATACAACGTCACGGCATTCATAGAGGCATTCCAGAAATTTCGCTCTTTAATGGCATGAATATTTTTTTTGAATTCATCATAGCTAAAAAATCCGTAATTTTTTTTATTCCCTATGGCATGATAGGTCAATATTATCCAGGCTTTTTCCCGGATTGTTTCATCCAGGTAGGGAATTAATTGTTCATTGTTATTTACGCATTGTTTGCAGTGACTAAAGGCGTAATCTTGCATTACCAGGGTTGGAAGACCGAACCAATCTTCCGGTTCGGTTTGTGAACCTGGGATGATATAGGGGGCGTTCATCTTTTCGCTGAAATGCAATCGCCCGCTCAAAAAGCCGGCTTCCGCCAGCGCCTTTTTCGTTTTCGCTTCTTTTCCAGCGCTCCCGGGATAAGCGTAAGCCACCGGCTTAAGACCAATTTCCCGCATGGCGTCATAACACCGTTTAAATGATTTCAATGCTTCTTCATAAGAGAGCCGGTCATGGTTTACATGCTTATGCCCGTGACCGAAGTACCCCAGGCCGGAAGGAATCATCGTTTCCAGTAAATAATTTTTAAGCTTCGGCTTGAGCAGGTAATCCTTGGTAACAATTTCGTAATCGATGCTGAGGCCGTTTTCCAGCGCCAATCGATTGACGGCTTGATTCCCTTTGGATTTGGGCCTGCCGTCATCATAGGTTAGAGAAATAGCTGCA
>JAUPLE010000950.1 GCA_030837085.1 Acidobacteriota bacterium
CGCTCATCTATATCTATGTTTTTCGCCTGGATTTTCAATTGCGCCAGTAATTCAGACTTCTCTAGCTTTTCCACCCATCCCTTTATTGTGCTATACATACCCTGCTCAATTGGTTCCTGGTTCATTTTTCCTTTCTGCCTGTCAATTTATTATTGCATAATTCCAGCAACGTTTTGGCTTTCCGGGAGTCCGGATTCTTTTTCAGAACTTCATCCTGGAGGACATCTTTGGCCTCCTGGTATCTTTCAATATCTATCAAAGTTTCTGCTTTTAACACAGATATCTGCCCCCAGACATTAAACTTTGGCTCAGCTTTATCTAAGGTAATGGCCTGTTCCAGGGCTTTTAAAGCCTCATCAGATTTATTCATTCCCTGGTATGCTCGCGCCAGACCGACAAGGGCATTTGCTTGCGGCTTTTTAATAATTTCCATCCTGAAGTGAAGTTCCGCTATTTCGTGATGCCCTTTCTCTAGCTCGCTATTTCCAATTACTAGATGATCTAGGCCCGGTACAGTAAACATTAGAAAATTATTTTTTAATTCATCAAATCTATTCTCTACTAACTTAATTTGTTCTTTTTTATGCTTTTCCATATCTTTTTCAAATTTACCATACTCTTTGAAGATTTGGTAAACTTTATAGAATGAAATAAAACCTTCTAGCACAACAATTACCCCAATAACAGCGATAGCAACACTTATAAAAGTAATCGATTTCTGGACAAGTTCTTCATTTGATTTTAATTTATTTTCCCTTTCATCAATACTGTTTTTTATAATATCAATTTTTTTTTGAAGATCTTGTATCGAGTCGACATTATTTTTAGTATCTGTATCGCCTAGAGTAAATACAATAATTGGAAAACATATTAATAGGATTAATAATATTTTTAATCTCATCTGTCACCTCCTTTAAGATGACCTATTTTGCTTTTTATTGTTTCAATTAGCATGCCTAAATCGCCTCCTTTCTCAATATGGATGGCGCCGGCCTGGTTTATTTTCTCAACAACTTCCCTGTCTTTATAAACAGTGTAGCAAATCACCGGTAACCCGGGTTTCTTTTTCCTGATTTCTTCCAGGATGTAGAGCCCACCTTTTTCTTCGTAACCGGAAACATGGTCCAGTTTATCTCCCAGGGGGAGCCTGATGTCAAGGATGACCGCATGGTAATCGGTTTTCGCTAAACGCTCAAGACCATCCAACCCGGTCTTGCAGTAATCATAACTGAGTTTTTCAGAATCCAGGCGTTCAAGGATGGGCTGAAAGAAGAACTCTTCATCGTCGATAATCAATAAATCTTTACCTTTAATCATATGACCTCCTTTCTTAGATTTTTTGGTAGGGTAATTTTAAACAAAGTATGGTTTTTATGATCGGTGGGAACTAATTCGAGGGTTCCTTCATGGAGTTGCACAATTTCCCTGGCAATATACAGGCCAATACCGGTCCCGGTTATTGACATTCGCGCTTTTTGCCCGCGAAATTCTCTCTTAAATACTTGTTCCTTTTCATCATCGGGGATTTCCAATCCCCAATTGCTAATTGTTATAATGACCTCATCCCCGCTTTCCAGGGCAGTGAGTAGAACATTTTCTTGATCTTCATCATTGGCCGGCTTTGCCTGTAAGCCGATTTTCGCTCTCTCCTCGGCATGAAAAGAGTATTTGACCGCATTATCCAATAAGTTCAATATGACCAGATCGAAAAGCTCTTTATCAAACCTGATTTTTATACTGTCCTTCGTTTGTTCTGTCACATGAATACAGATATACTTTTTTTCAATATAAGGTTGATATACAAGGACAAGATCGGTTAAATATTGTTTTAAATTGTGTATCTCATCTAATTCTAATTGCACTTGCCTGCTTTCCAGTTCAAATATCCGGCGATAGTTCCTGACATAGTGGGCCGCGGTCCTGGATAAGCTTAATAAAATCTTACTTTTTTCAGGAATTTTTTCCGCTGATGCAATACCATCCACCAGGTTGGAACTGGCGGCAATGAGGGCATTGAGGGGCGACATGACCAGGTGCAAAAAATCGTGCATCTCTTCCATTCGCTGCCGGATGGTGTGATGGGTAATAAGGATATTGAAGATGTGTTTTTGAATGCGGTTTAACAGGTTGGTCTCAAATTCTGAGAAAGGTGGGGATTGGTACCCGGCTCTTTTCCTGCTTTTTAAGCGAAATAATTTGATCAACCCCAATTTTTCGTCCCCAATAGCGATTAGCACGGACAACCAATTGTCGATGACCGGGTCATCCATGATACAAGCTTTTCTGGTTTCTTCTTCGATGATCATAATTTTCTGGGAATCGGCCAACTGCTCGACCCGTTGCCGACCAAATACTCGGAAATTCAGTTTACTATTGTACGATCGAACCGATAATACTTGTGTATCTGTTTGCAAGTCGTATGTGATAGGGTGTTCTATCGGTATATTAGCGCTGTCCAGGCTTAGGGTCTTTTTCCGCGGATTTTCCAGGAAGAAACAGCACAGATGGCAATCGAATTCCTCTGCAAGTATCTGCGAGATTGAGTGTAATTCCTGATCACGGGACCGATATCCTTCCTTCCGGTCGGATTTAATCTGTTGATCGATCCTTCCCTGGATTTTTAGAGCAATGTATTCCTGGAGGTTATCCCAGGCGATACTCAACTGTTCTGAGAAAAACTGCATGAATTTCATAAATTCCCTGTCCTGCACCAGAGATGCGTAGTCTGATGGATAAACAAGCGTCAACAGTCCAACCAGGGTGGGATTGCTGTTTCCCGGATTTCTTTCAGCGTAAAAGGGCAGATCGAAATAATGATAAGCCTCATTTATCGGTATATCGATAATCTTCTCTAATTTCTCACCTTTAAAATAATTTAAAACCCGCTCGTCAAATTTCTTCTCCTCGATTTCCAGGGGATAATAAGAGTGACGGTGATAAACATCAGAGGCATTATCTTTGAAAAGAAGGTTATCGTCGGACTTTGGGGTGATATTTCTAAAAAAGTGATAGCCA
>JAUPLE010000951.1 GCA_030837085.1 Acidobacteriota bacterium
AGCGCAAAACAATGGGAAGAGTTGTCTACCGCTGCTTATGAACTGAAAAATAATCTAATGCATGAATTCCGGTTTGCTTTCCGGCGTGATGACAAACTGGTAAAAGCGACTAGATATATGGGCAATTCAAGCGGGCATGCGGGTATGATCCAGGCCCTGAATGATTTGAGCGTCCTCGGCAAGGGAAATCTTGAATTACTTGCCCAAATTAATTTTGACATGTCGCTGCTTGACCTTGCCGCTGAGACTTCCTCCAATGCCGGTCACCTTCTTGGGAAAGTAAATCGAGATCGAGCGGTCTGCAAAGACTCAAAAATCATTCGCGATCAGGCTTTTACTTATCTAAAAATGGCGGTTGACGAAATATACCGCTTTGGACGCCTTGTTTTTTGGCGGGATAACGAACGTATCCAGGGTTACCGGAGCGATTGTTTATACCGCAAACGTATTAAAAAGCTTTCCCCACAGGAAAATAGCATAGAGCCAATGAGTGGGAACGTTGAAAATATCCGTGGGAATGGGTAAAAATTGCGTGGGAAAAGGTAAAATATTCGTGGGAACGATCTAAATCTTCGTGGGAACGCTAAAAATATCCGTGGGAAGATCGATAAACTCCGTGGGAACGTTGAAAATTTCCGTGGGAAGACCGAAAATATTCGTGGGAAAGGTGTAAAACTCCGTGGGGATGGTTTTTTTAAAGTAAAGTATCCCGCCAGGAACCGGAAATGTTCTGAAGGGGGGTGTATTTTTCCTTTCAGGAATGATGTGGAAAGGGAAAAACGGGCGAACTTTCATGACTTCGTCGCCCAGGTGGTTGATTACTTTCACCGCGATGCGACCGGATAGGGACGGTTTAAAGGGACGGGAGATGGCGCTGTGCAATGTTTTCCAGGCTTCTTCATTGATTTGGGCTTTAAGGGTGGTTTTAAGGGCTTTATAAGGGTCATTGGCGCCGAGGAAATAGGCGTGGCGCACAAAGAAACTTTCTTCGTTGTAGTCGGTGTCGATGAACCAACAGGCGATGCCTTCGGGTCCGTCGCTGCGCACTTCACCGGTACTGGGATGGAAAACATCCACGCCATGTACCTGCATCCGGATATAACCTTCGGCGCAGTAATGAATTTCGATATCCGGTTCACCGAAAATGACAAATAGGTTTCCTTTGCCGGTGTTTTTGAGGTCGTCGGCCATGTGCAGGTCGGCGTTCATGCGGGCTTTGAGTACCTGGATGCGTCCCAGTTTGGAAAACTCGGAGGAATGGGCGTCATAATTGAAGGCGCAGGTGATAAGGACATCGAACACACCAGCCCCGGCTTCGCGGGCGACTTGTACCAGGTCGGGACGGGATACGGTGCCGAATTCGGGCCCGATAAATATGGCGGCGCGTTTCTCTTTGCCACTCTCTTTCCCTCCCTCCATGTAACGGCTTTCGGGGGAGTTGGCAAGGAGGTAATAGGGGTATCGTGCGCCCATAATACGGGCGCGGGCTAAGGCGAGCGCTACGCGCCAGGTATCGATGGTAATCCAGCGGTGGGAATATTCTTACGCTTCGCGTCATCATGTCTGATGGATTCAACTGTTTTCTGCGTCGGTATCTTTGCCATTTATTTACTTCCTTTATGTCCTGTTTTCCCAGATTCACCGTCACCCGTAAACGTCATCATGGCTTCCTATTTTTACGGGGATGATGGTCTTTTCCGTAATAAAAAATTCCATGGTAATACGGTATGAGATATTTATGGATACGGAGTAGAGATCATTCAATTTCCCGGAAAGTTTGTGTAATTTCAAAGAGGGATGAATGGGATTTAATTCCAGGAGTTTGAGAGTTTTCTCATATTGGTCAATCAGCTCGGGATGCTTTTTAATAAATTTCCTGGCTTGTTTTATATAACTGTCAGTGTAAATGATTTTATACTTCATTCGTGATGCGAGAGATGTGGTCTTCGACGCTTTCTTCCAGGAAATGGCCTTCCGCTAAATCTTTACGGGTTTCAATAAGGGCCGCTTCCAGTTCATATTCCCGGAAACGGTTATAGGTGTTCATATCCATGATGACATATTTACTTCGTCCTCTTACCGTGATGATCGCCCCTTCCTGATCGCCAATGGCATCATCCAGGAGAGAAATACCTTTCTTTTTTAATTCGCCAACTGAAACATACACCATATTTCACCTCTTAAAACCAGGTTTTTTTGTTTTTCAAGTTATATTATATGTGCTTTCAAAGGCGCTGTCAACTTGCCCATGGAAATAGCCGCGAAGAACGCGAAGGACCGCGAAGAAAAAAACGTTGGCGCCTCCTGGTTATCATTCATCATTCATCATTCTATTTATCCCTGGCCCACTTATGGTCCTTTTCATGTCGGGTTTATATCGTTTTATATAGCGCCTTTGCCCGGTTTATGTCGGGTTTATGTCGGGTTTATGTCGGGTTTCCAATGAGCCATTTGTACCATTTATGTACCATTTCTTCAAAAACTCGTAATAGCTGCCTCTTCCGCTTCCTCTGGGTTCTATAACGCCTTTTTTCACGAGATCTTCCAGGTCCCGCTTTGCGGTTTGACGTGCTGCGCCGGTAACGATTTGGTAATCGCTGTTGGTAAAGAGATGCCGCTGCCGAATAATCTCGATGGCTTTCAATTGCCGGTTATTCAGAT
Organism: Acidobacteriota bacterium; assembly: GCA_030837085.1. Classification (GTDB taxonomy): domain Bacteria; phylum Acidobacteriota; class Aminicenantia; order UBA2199; family UBA2199; genus JAKAGC01. Next base: position 2,662 of record JAUPLE010000951.1, read on the forward strand.
TGAGTTCTGCCAAC
>JAUPLE010000952.1 GCA_030837085.1 Acidobacteriota bacterium
CAGTTCCATCATTCGTTCTTCGATTCGAAACAAAGACCTTACTACGGCAAAAGGGCTTACCGATGCATTGGAATATGAAACCCTGGATAATCGCGGAGTGATTAAATTAACCTGGATGGAATATATAGCCAGTGCATTTCCATTGATCAACGACCGGAATGCCAAGAATGTGGTTCTTCATCTTTGTAAGAACCGGGACCGGGAACTCACCCGGGAAGAAATCCGCCGGGATTTGAAACTCGACATGACCGACGGCGAATTAGAGAAGAAACTAAAAGCACTGGTCAAATCCGATATTATCGAACAGGGGCAAACCGATTTCGATTATCGGGGGGTAAGGGATAATATTTTCGACAAAGTATTCCGGGGCGTGTATGAAAAAGAGATAGGGCAATTTGATATCAAGACCATCCGGAAGGAGTATGGGCAGGCATTTGAAAAACTGAAAACCCAATACGACAGCCTCCTGGGAAAGTACAATAACCAGAAAGGTTTATTCGCCGAGTATTTGATTATGAATCGATTGCGTTCACACGGCAGGGAAGATAACGACCTGTTGAAATCGATGACGCGGTATTTGCCGGGGGATTTTAATTTTTGTGAATATGTGCGGGTATGGCATTATGATTATTCCCCTGATCGTGCGAAGCGGTTTAATATCGACGTATATGCACAGGCATTGTCGCCCGGCGATTATTCGCTTATCGGGGAAGTCAAAAACCGCGACTCAAAGAAGTTTTCAAAAGAGGAGGTTATCGAATTCGAGAGGAAGTATAACGTATTGAAAGAAGCGGAACGTTTAGACAGGGTTGTTGGATTTGTTTTTTCTCGAACCGGTTTTACACAAGATGCAGAGGAATATTGTCGCGAGAAAGGATTCGCGTGTATAGACGATGAACGATGGTTAACAGGGTAACGAGGTAACGGGGGATTTGGCTGCGGATATCAAATGCCCGGATGGATAATTGTTAATTGTCAATTGTTAATTGTTAATGAAGACTAAGCCCAGTTCCTTATTTTATCTTACCCTCTTACCCTCTTACCCTCTTACCTTCTATATTTTTCCTCTCTTCCTGTTTTTTCTTCATCATTCATCATTCATCATTCATCATTCATCATTTTATATAAAGATAATTACACCCAAACCATGAAGATTTTTTTTGAACCGATATTTACCGTCTCGTTTTGGCCGATCTTATTGCTCTGGCGGCGGAAATCGTAAATGATGAGAAACCCGAGATTTTGGTCCTGCCGGTCCAGGTAATCCTTCAGTTGATTCAATCCTTTCCCATGCGCTTCTTCGCCATACCATTTTTTTAATTCAATAATATATTTCTGGCTGCCGAAAGTCACCACGATGTCCAACCGCTTTTCCTCGGAAATTTCCACTTCCTTAAAATCAAACCCTTTGCCATTAATAATGGGTCTTAAAAAGGCCAGGAACAATAACCTGCCGTTTCGCTCCAGGAATTCCAGGTCTTTTTCAGAATACTGCTCCTTCAAGAAGGTCTGAAAGCGAAGCAGCACTTCCCTCATATTAAGGTCACCGTTGTTTTCCAGGAAATGACCCCCGAAATTATAATGCCCCATGTTCGAGGAGGTTTCCACTTTGGAAGCCATATAATTGTAAATACGTTGCTCATACAGCCGGTTGTGAATCCGTAACCGGCCATTATCATCGCGAAAAACGCCATGAGTTACGCCTTGCTCGATAAGCGGGTTATCTAGATTGTACCCAACTTCTTCCCCCTCCAAAACAATTCGGAAAACCATATCGTAGAGGGATTGATTATTTTCGAGGTTCTTGATTAAACTTTGAAAATTCGTATTATTCTCTTTTAATAAGATGTTGGCCGCCGTATCGATATCCACCAAATCCCACCGCTCCACTGGTTGTATTTCTTCATCGATAATCTTGCACAACCGGGAAACCAGGAACGGATATCCGGAAGTCAGGTAAAACAGTTGTTCGGCAAAATAGGGAATATCAACGGTAACCTGTTGTTCGCTTGAGTAATCCTCCAACATCGACTGAATTTCATTAACAGAAAATGAAAGGTCCACTTTAAAATCTACGGCGATGTTCCAGGGGCTGTTGAATTTGGGTTCTTCATCTTTCTTTTTAATTTTGGCTTTTAAGCTTTTCACATCATGAACGCCTGCCAAAATCACGCTGTGGAATGTCCTCTGTCCGGGTTCACGCCGGTTCAAGTATTTATTTCTCAGCATGCCCAGGAAATCCAGGAATAATTGGTTATTGCTGCTTTTATCGACTTCGTCGATCATGAGGACGATTTTTTTCCCGGATTCTTTAACCAGTTTGTTGATCCACAGACCCAGTTTATCGATGCGATCGGGGAGGGGTTCGGAGTCGATAAATTTCACCAGTTTGTCATTGCCGGAGGATGAAAATTTTTCCTTCAGTAAGAGGAAAAATGCATCGATAAATACTGCCGCGTTGGCAAAACCCTCTTCGCCGATGCCTTCAAAGCTTGTGTTGATGGGAAAAAAATCGCCGGACGTTTTAAGAAGACGGTTCAACAGGTAGAGGGTCGTGGTTTTCCCATATTGACGCGGCCGGTTAATGACGAAATAATCGCCCTGGTCAACCATGGCGAAAATATCGTTTATTTTGTTGGAGATATCCACCATATAATGTTCTTCCGGGAAACATACTCCCGTTATATTAAATCGTTTTTTCATTGTTGCACCTGCTGTTCATGATAGTATAGCAAAAAAAAAGTCGCCATACAAGCCCCGTGGAAGCAAAATTGGCCTGTCCCGTATCCGCCCTTACCTTTATTTACAAATACATCGCCTTCAAAACGAGAAAATCAGAGTACCTGAAACCGGAAAACACCACCGATTTTGATAAAGTAATCGAAATAGTAAGAAAAGAAGGACTTGATTATCTCGTAGGGATTGGGCTGCGGATATCAAATGCCCGGATGGATAAATGTTAATTGTCAATTGTTAACGGTTAATTGTTAACGAAGATTAACCCCTGCCCCCCGACCACTCACCACTCACCAGTGGGCATTTTTTTCCTCCCCAGGGGCAATATTTTCTATCAAATAACCGCCCCCACCTCCCCAACAGCCCATGGGAAAATGCTCTCTTAATGGCACGGTAATTGCTAAGATTAAACGTTAATCGGAGTTGAACAATGAATGATATTTTTGAGAACTTTTTAAAATTCCTGGCCGAAGAATATGACTACCTGGTAAAAATCAAACTATTCCTCCTGGGCGTCCCGGACATGATTACTACCGGGAAAATCAATGAACTGGAATTCCGCGACTTTATGGAAAAATACGAACTGGAAACTGCCCGCTTTCTCTTCGAAAAAAACCGCTTCAAAGAGTCCATCGCAGGGCAATTAAATATCCCTTCGGCGCAGGTAACTTTCAAAGTGCTGGTGAACCTGGGCCACACTGAATTCGAGGAAACCGGCGCTAAAATAATAAAAATCACCAATGAAATCTCAAAGCTCTTATTAAAGATTTCCATCTACCTGGATAATTTTTCCAGGCTGCAAAACAAGTTTAAGCGGTTCAACAATTTCTTATACCGGAACGATTACAGCGCGGCCGCCTTAGGTGTAGAACCGTCTTATAATTACACACCGGGCAGGAACTTTTACGGGGAGGCTTGAAATGATGAACCTATTTTCAGCCCTTGAACTGGGTAAAAATTCGATGCTGGCCCAGCAGCAGGTGTTCCAGATCATCGGCCACAACATCGCCAATGTCAATACGGAAGGATATTCACGGCAGGTGGTGGACCTGGAAAGCGTAAGCCCTTCGGTAATCGGTTTAAAAGACGGCGGCAGGGGGGTAAACCTGGCCGGCATCCGCTCCATTCGCGATCGCTTTATCGACAGCCAGATCACGGAACGGAAACAATACAATGGCTATTATAATTCGTTAAGCGGCGCCATGGCCACCGTGGAAGCGCTTTTCGACGAGGCCAACGGCTTGGGCCTTTCCGATTCCCTGTCCAACTTTTTTAACGCATGGAGTGATGTTTCCAATAATCCCACCGATATCCCCACCCGGAACAGCCTGGTAAGTAAAACCCAATCGTTTGCTTTGGCGACCCGGAATTCGTACCAACAGTTGACTGACCAGCAGGAAGTCTACGATGCCAGTATTGGTACCCTGGTAGATGACATTAATTCCATCGCTTATGAAATCGCCGAACTCAATGAAAAAATCGCTTACGCTGAAAGTTCAGGAAACCCGGCCAATGATTTGCTGGATGCCCGGGAACGTCGACTGCGCGATTTGTCTGAAAAAATCGGCATCAATTTCTATTACGAACAGGCCAACCATTCGGTGACCATCGAAGTGGCGGGCAGACCCCTGGTTTCTTACTCAAGCGTCAACGAACTATCGGTGCAGAGAAACCAGTATAATTCCAATTACTATGATCTTTACATTGAACAATACGGGCTCCCTCCCTTAGACATTACCACTGAAGTAATCAACGGCCAGATGGGGGCTTTGATCACAGCCAGGGACGGGCAAACCGTTACCGGGGCGGGGCAAATTACCGCCGCGGCGTCAGCCGGTGGCTTAACCACCCTCACCTTTAGCCAGGCCCATGGTTTGAGCGTGGGCGATCTTATTACTATTAACGGCGAAACCCGTTCCGTGACGCAGCTTTCCGCCGGGAACCAGGTAGTGGTTGCCGATTTCACAACCCTTCCGGCTGTCGGCGACGCCTGGCAGGAAAGAAACGGTTATATCCCCGAATATAAAAAGCAATTAAATAAACTGGCCGGCGGATTAATCTATAATATCAATGCGCTGCATCAACAAGGGTATGGATTGAATGAGGGTGTGGCGCCGCTGCGGGATTTCTTTCAAATGAGTACGGCGCCTGCCGGGGTAACCGTTACCGGCGTGGCAGGAAATACCGTTACCTTTAGCGCCAGTGTTGCTGCGACTCTGAATGTCGGCGATGTACTGACCATTGACGGTGAAACCCGTTTGGTTTCGTCGGTTGCCGGGAATACCGTCATTGTGAATAATGCGTTTGTTGCAGCCACAGGGGTCAATTGGGAATACGCCAATATCCAGGGTGCGGCCAATACCCTAGCAGTCGATTCAGCTATTGCAGCAGACTCAAGTTTAATTGCCGCATCGTCCTTGGCCACGGCCGGCGTCGGAGGCGCAGTGGGAAACAATGACATCGCCCGGCAAATCGCCCAACTCTTGGCTGCCAATAATGTTGTCGATGCAGATAATAACGGTTCCGGCGATTACGGCACTTTCCATGAGTACCTGCACGATCTTTATGCCGAAATAGGCAATGCCAGCAGCACGGCCCAGTATGAACTCGACGCCAACGGTTCCATGCTTACTTACCTGCAAGATAAACGAGATTCCATTTCCGGCGTGTCGCTTGATGAAGAGACCGCCAACTTGATGCAATTCGAGAAATCTTTCCAGGCGATGGGCCAGTTTATGGCAGTGATCAGTCAATTGACCGACGTTTTAATGGATATAACCTGAGAATAAAGGAGGTAAACCATGTCCATGAGACCAGTTGAAAGCACATGGTATAGGGATTTTATATACAACCTGAACCGTACCAAGACCCGGTATGATGATGCATTAAGCCAGACCACATCCGGGAAAAAATTAAACCATTTATCCGATAATCCCGCGGATATGGCATATGTATTGACGTTAAGAAGTAAGATAGGGCAAATCGATCAATTCGAAAAAAATATAAATTCAGCTTCCGGGTTTCTTGGGGCGTCCGAGTCTGCGTTGAACCAGGTGCAGAATTTACTTTCCAGTGTTGTCAGTTTGGCGGAGCAGGGGGCGTCCGAGTCTACGGGAGCACAAGAACGGAACATCATTGCCGACAATATAGACCAGGTCAGGGATGAGTTAATGAACTATGCCAATACGGAATTCATGGGAAACTATATCTTTGCCGGTTCAGCCACGGATACCGTTCCATTTGTTAAGGCCGCTGATACCTGGGATGCGGTCAATAATATTTGGATACCGGGCGTAGTTACCTACCAGGGGAATAGCGACACGATCAATATCCAGGCCGATTTTTCCACGACAGTGGCGACCAATGTGCCTGGGGACCAGGTTTTTGTGAATCAGAATGACATATTTGATCGCCTTTCCATTTTGATTCAAGCGTTGCGTAGGGATGATACTGCAACCATTGGAACCCAGATCAGTAGTATGAATGAATTGATCGATCAGATCAGTGAATCAGTGGGGACTATTGGCAATAAAACTTCTCATTTAACGCAGATAAAGGGTATGTTGGAGAAATTCAAGACAGCGATGGAGTCTAAGATGTCGTCGTTGGAGGATGCCAATATGGCAGAGGCGATATCTAATCTTTCGCGAGAGGAGGTAGCGCTTCAGGCGGCGTTGCAAGCTGGGGCGCGCATCCAGCGTTTCTCATTAATGAATTACCTGGAATAATTGAATAAACAAAAGTTTTAGGGGGTCCAGACCCCGCGCCCTCCGTGAGGGCTTTTTCAAAACGCAGCCTGTGGCTGCAAACAAATTCGTTCTGATCAAGTGGTAGCTGTTTCCTCTTGATATTTATCGTCTGCCTTGCAGACAGAGGCGTTTTATAGTATCCTTTTGGATACGCCTAAGGAGGAAACAGCTACCATGAGTATTTTACCGAATTATCAAGATAAAATCAACGGTGTCTTAAGTACGTTTGACCGAATGATTTTTAAAGGGCATTTGGGTTCCCTTTACAGAGCAGGGAATATGAGTTACTTTCTGAACAAGGAGAGAATTCTTATGAAGGACTTTCCTGCTTATGCGGAAAAATGTACAGAGACTATAAAGAGTCATGCCAAAGAATTTGCGGCCAAGAATGGCAGACCTCATGTTTACCTCGAATCTCCCAGGATATCCAAAGAACAGACAGCCCTAAAAATATTGGAGAAAGCCCCTGTTGAGGAAGAGGAAGGCTTAATCTGTGTCATTACCAGTGTGGAATTATGTCGAGCATTTACCACGGCCAAAGATGCCAAAACCGGGAAACTGAAAATCATAACGCAGACTCGTAAATGCCTCTACCTCTATTTTTACCTGGTGGATAAGGAGTTTGGTTTCATGAATGTGCGCTTACAAACATGGTTCCCTTATGAAATACAGATATATATAAATGGTCGTGAGTACTTGTCGCGTCTACTGAACAAAGCCGGTATTAACTATCAATGATACGACAACAGTTTTCTCAATATTTCCGATATAGATAAGGCCCAGGAAATAGCAGACAAAATCTGTGAGAAAAAATGGGCGTCTATTCTTGATAGTTTCGCTTATAAAGTGAATCCCATGTTGCAAAAAATTAAAGGCATAGTGCCTCGTGGTGGGTATTATTGGGTACTTTGGCAATGCGAATACGCCACCGATGTCATGTTCAAAGACCGGGAATCACTAGAATCAATCTACCCCGATTTGGTTGAGCATGCAACTTTCAGCTTCAACAGTGACGATGTAATGACCTTTCTTGGGCGAAAATTGAACAGAAGGTTCCTGGGAGATTTAGGCTCCGATATGAAACGTCACCCAGAGGGTATCAGAGTAAAGCACCGGATGAAGAAAAACTTCATCAAAATGTATGACAAATATAGTGTTTTACGAATTGAAACAATCATCAACGATCCTTATGAATTCAAAATTTATGGCAAAGTAACTGAGAAAGGACAAACCAGGATGGGCTGGAAACCAATGGGAAAAAGTGTGGCCAATATCTATCGCTATGCGACCGTATCAAGGGCAGCTAATACCCGCTATCTGAGGGGCTTAACGCAGGCAGTTGATTGCTCACAATCACGCAAACAATTGAGGGCGATTTGTACTCCTGTCGAAAAAAATGGGAAGCGCTATACTGCTATAAATCCTCTCTCACTTGAATGCATAAGTTGTTTCAAGGCTTTACTGGATGGAGGCAATAACCTTAATGGCTTCTCAAACAAAACAATTCGGGTAAAATTACTCCCTGAGACTGGCCTAAACCCCACTGAAAGAAAAAAAAATACCGGAAAAATTTCACGGCTTTTACTAAAACTCAGAGCTCATGGATTAATTTCCAAAATCCCCAGGTCTTTTAGATATAAAGTCACAAAAGAAGGGGGCCGAATAATGTCCGCTACATTAAAAATTC
>JAUPLE010000953.1 GCA_030837085.1 Acidobacteriota bacterium
AATATAAAAGAGTTTATAACAATTTAGTATGTTAAATTTTGACAATACAGAAAAAGGATGAAGGAGGTAAAGAATGCCTGAATTAAAATATCAACCGGTTATCCATGAGCATGAGGCTTTCCTTAAAAGAGCCCTGAAACGGAGAGAATTCAAAAAAGCATATGAGGCCCTGGATGAGGAATATAAACTTATCCGTCAGATGCTTGAAGCGCGATCCAGGTCCGGGCTCACTCAAGAAGCGGTTGCGGAGCTAATGGGAACGACAAAAAGCGCTGTATCGCGCCTTGAATCGATAGGAAAGCATTCTCCATCCCTTACTACCCTGAAAAAATATGCGAAGGCCGTCGGCTGCTCCCTGGAAATTAAGTTGATTCCAAATTCACACCTGGTAAACCACTCACCTGCTCTCGCAAAAGAACTGCACGCCGGCTAGACCGATTGCTTTGTGGATTTTGACGATCAATTATTCGCCTGTCCCGGAATTCTTCTCCCCTCGTATGGTATGATTGAACATTGGAATTTGTTTTTGTTTTGAGGTTTTTGTTTTTTATGCGTCTGGCTTACCAGGTAGGGTTTTGATTTATCATGGAGGGGCTTGATTTATCAAGCCCCGCACAGGCCGGGTTTGATGAATCAAACCCCTACGGCGTTAACAGGTAATTTGTAATTTTGAAATGGAGGTGCTCTCATGTCCGATGATATGGCGATTATAAAACAGATCGAGAAACAAATAGGGAAAGAATTAAAGGTCGTGCTACTTAATGAAATATGGATTTATAATGGCTATGTCCTAGATAAGAATACAGAGCATGTGCAGGGATTAAACCTGGCTGGCAGGAAAATTAAAGATATTTCGTTCATCAGCGGTTTAAGGGGATTAACCCATCTTGTGTTAGCAAGGAATCAAATCACTGACCTAACGCCGCTGAGCGCTCTGACGAAACTGACAGTGCTTTTTTTAAATGCCAATCAAGTCACGGACCTCACGCCGCTAAGCGCCCTGACGAATCTTATGATGCTTTATTTAGATGGCAATCAAATAATGCACCTCACGCCGCTGACCAATCTGACAAATCTGAAAAAGCTTAGCTTAGCTGCAAATCAAATCACGGACCTCACGCCACTGAGCACCCTGAAGAACCTTACATTGCTTAATTTAGGTAGTAATCAAATTAAGGACCTCACGCCGTTGCGCACCCTGACGAATTTGAAAGAGCTTCGCTTGTGGGAAAATCAAATTACGGACCTCAGGCCGCTGAGGGAATTGAAGCATTTAACATTATTAGATGTAAGTAATAATCGTATCGAAAAACTTCCTCATGATATCACCTCCTGGTGGCCCGGTATGGAATTGAAATGGGCTGATGGACGTTATGGTTTTGGCGGCTTGAATCTCTTCGGCAACCCGCTGACGGATCCCCCAGAAGAGATTGTAAAAAAAGGTAAAAAGGCTATCAAAAACTATTTCGCCGAAATCCAACCGGCATCCGTGCTTTTCCTGGAATCCAAACTCCTCCTGGTGGGCTCCGGCGATGTCGGCAAAACCACCCTCATGAAAAAACTGAAAGACAACAATTTCAAGGTGGCACCGGGCACGGAAGACACCACCCGCGGCATCGACATCCAACCCTGGCAACTCTCCTGCCCCTTTTCCGACGGCCAAACCCGCGATGTCAAAATTCATTTCTGGGATTTCGGCGGCCAGGACATCCTCCACGCCACCCACCAGTTCTTCCTTACCAAACGCTCCCTCTACCTCTTTGTCTGGGACCCGCGCAAAGAAGAAGAAACCCGGAGTTTCGACTACTGGCTCAATGCCGTCAAACTCTTTGGCGCCGAAAGCCCCCTCATCATGGTCATGAACAAGGCGGACATACGTATCAAACATATCGATGAGGCTTCCTTTCAAGATAAATACCCCAACATCGCCCAATTCCTCCAGGTAAGCTGCGTCAACGGCCAACAAATACCCCAACTTACCCAGACCATCCGCCGCTCCCTCTGCCAAATGCCGCATCTGCTGGACAAACTGCCCAAACGCTGGATGGAAATCCGCGATGAACTCAAAGCCAGGAAAAACAATTACATCACCCAGGACGACTATTTCGCCGTATGCCGTTCCCACGGCATGGATGCCGAAAAGGCCCTGTTTCTCAGCGATTACCTACACGACCTGGGCATCATCCTCCATTTTCACCAGGACCCCGTATTGGCCGATACCGTCATATTAAAACCCGGATGGGCCACGGGCGCGGTCTATGCCCTGATCGACTCCCTGGAAATCCACCGAAATAAAGGCCGCTTTAACCGCGCCCATCTGGACCGTTATTGGGACAAGAAGAAATACCCCCCGGATAAATACCCCCAGCTCCTGCGCCTCATTGAGAAATTCGAATTATGCTTCAACATCGTGGGAACCGATGACTTTATCCTGCCGGAACTCCTGCCCAGCCAACGTCCACCCCTGCAAATGGAAACATACGGAGCTTCCGGCGCTCTGCATCTCCATTATTCCTATGACTTCATGCCGGCCGGCATTATCACCCGGTTTATCAGCCGTCTCCATTACCTGATACAAGCTGACCATTACTGGAATAACGGCGTGGAACTGTGGTTCTCCGGTTCCTCGGCGCTGGTGGTAAGCGATTCGGCGCAGAGACGTATCCGTATTTCCGTTTCCGGGAACAATAATACGCAGTTAATGGGCGTTATCCGCAGTCATTTCGACCACATCCACGAGACCCTCAACATGAAAAAGGAGGAACACGTCTTTGAAGAGGTGCCCTGTATCTGCCCCAAATGTCGCGCCTCCGGCAAACCTCATTTTTATGAATACAGTTTCCTGCAAAAACTCATTGTCAAAAACAAGGATGTGACCTGTGTGAAAAGCGCCGAAGAAGTTTCGGTACACCAATTACTCAACGGTTTGCTTCCGCCGAAACAACCTGAAAACCTTTTCGATTCGGTGGTCACTACGGTGTCACAGTTAACGGAGATTCGAAAGACCCTGCAACCGGATGAAAACAGTCGCAATACCATTGTTTCTCTCCTGCTGCAAACCCGCGGTTTCCGCGTCAAGGATCAAAGCCTGTCGGGCCTTTCCGCTTCCGGGGACAGACCGGGTGAATTGGACATCAAAATTATCGACCAGGAAACAGGCCGGACCGTTTCCATTATCGAAGCCCTGAACCTTAACTCCCTCAACACCACGGCAATCAACCGCCATGTCTTGAAATTGTTACAGCGATACGATTGCAGCGGTTTAAAAGAGAATTATATCCTGGTGTATGCCTCGGCAAAAGATTTCGCCGGGTTATGCCGAAAGTACCGGGAATACCTTCCAAAAATCGATTATGGCGACTATCCATTGAAAGTGAAAGCGGAAATCGCAGAGGTCCCTACGGGGTTTAATAAAATAAAAGCCTTTCGCGCCAGGCACCGCTGCAATAACGGCGAAACCATTCTATATCACCTCCTGGTGGAGATGTAAAAACAGCCCACGAATGACACGAATTGACACGAATTAAAAAGGCCCACGGAACAC
>JAUPLE010000108.1 GCA_030837085.1 Acidobacteriota bacterium
ATAAGAAGGGTGTCCTCTGGATCGGTACGTATGGCGCCGGGCTTAAACGATTTGACCGTGAAAAAGGAACGATTATTTCCTATCTGTGTGATCCCCATGATTTCAACACCCTCAGTCATAACTATGTCAATACTATTTACCAGGATGAAAGCGGCATACTGTGGATCGGCACCAGGGGCGGCGCTCTCAATAGACTCAAACTCGAAAAAAAATTTGAACTCTACCAGGAATATCCCTCTAATCCCAGGGGACTAAGTCATAATATGGTATTCGCTATCCTTGAAGATCGCCGGGGAGAATTATGGGTCGGCGCTTACGAACACGGCCTCAACCGCTTTAATAAAAGTAGGAACCAGGCCATTTATTATAAAAACGATCCCCGGGACCCCGGCAGCCTGGCCAACAATACCATTCGTTCCATATTTGAAGATCGTAATGGGATTCTGTGGTTCGGAACCGATAAAGGTATCGATAAATATGACCGGACCTCAGACCGCTTTACCCATTACGAACATGACCCCGCTAACCCCAATAGCTTGAGCAGCAATAAGGTCAGGTCGAGAATCTACCAGGACCACTCCGGGAAATTATGGATCGGAACACTGAAGGGTTTTAATGAATTTGACCCGCATAAAGAAACCGTTACTCGCTACTGGTCCGATGCCAATGACCCAGGTTTCCCCAAAAACTTGCCCATCGCCACTGTCATGGCCGTGATTGAAGAGATTAACGACGGCCAATCCTTTTTATGGATTGGGATCTATAACGGGGGGCTTTCCCTGTATGACCGGCAAAAAAAACAATTTACCTATTACCGGCACAATCCCGATGACCCTAATACCTTGAGCAATGATAATGTCCGCGCCCTCCACATCGATAGAACCGGTACGCTGTGGATTGGAACCGACGGTGGATTGAACAAATTTGTCCCGGCCACAGGGAAATTTGTCAGCTACACCGAAAAACAAGGAGAGATGAATCATGGGTTAGCCAATAATTCCATCTATGGTATACTGGAAGATGATGCCGGTAATCTCTGGTTCAGCACCCTGAAAGGGCTGTCAAAATTTGATCCCCGTGAAGAGACATTTAGAAATTTTGATGCCAGGGATGGCCTCCAGGGCAATGAGTTCAGCCAGGGGGCGTACTATAAAGCCCGGGACGGTGAAATGTTTTTCGGCGGCGCCAACGGTTTTAACAGTTTCTTTCCCTCTAAAATTATTGATAATCCCCACATCCCCCCAATAGTGCTGACCGATTTTCAAGTAGCCAATAAACCTTTAAAGATCGGCTGCGAGGGCAAACGCTTCCTGCCTAAATCTATCACGGAAATGACTGGATCGGATACCATCCGTTTGTGTTATAAGGACAATGTCTTTTCCTTCGAATTTAGCGCCCTTGATTTTTTGATCCCCGGGAAAAATCAGTACCGTTACAAAATGGAACCCCTTGATAAAGATTGGAATCATGTGAACGCGGAAAAAAGGTTCGTGATTTACACTAACATGGACCCGGGGGAATATGTATTCCGGGTTAAAGGTTCCAATAATGACGGTATCTGGAACGATAATGGAACCGCGGTAAGAATTTTTATTACCCCTCCCTTCTGGGCGACCTGGTGGTTTCGCGGCATACTTATTGCTATAGGCTGCTTACTGCTATTTGCCGGTTATCTCTGGCGCACCCGTTGGTTGAGAAAGAAACTGGCGGAAAAAGATCGGGTGCAGAAAATCTTAACGCAATCCCGGGACGAAATGGAAGAATCAAGGAACCTGGCGGAATTCCGCCACGCCGAAAATGAAAAATTAATGATGGCTATCTCCTCGATTTTCATTGCTGTCGACGCCACCGGGAAAATATTTCAATGGAACACCCCAGCGGAAAAATTTTTCAACCTCAGTGCAAAAGATTCAATCGATAAATCCTTTCGTGATCATTTAGCGGATTATATTCTCAATGAAAAATTAAATGAAATCCTCCAGGCAGGACTGGGCCGGGAAATACCCACGAATGATATCGAAATTCCCGTTTATTTTAAAGAGTATGACGAGACCAGGTTGCTGCTGGCCAATATCAACCCCATCTACGATAAAAAGGGAAAAAAGTTCGGGTTCCTTTTGCTGGCGGAAGATACTACCAACCGCAAGAAAGAGGAAATGCAGCGGTATCTTTCCCAGAAGCTGGAGGCGCTGGGACAAATGACAGCAGGAATTGCCCATGAGATTCGTTCCCCCCTCCAGTATATCGGGGATAACGGTCGCTTTTTGTTGGAAGCCTTCGACGGCCTGGTGGGCTACTGCCGGGAAGTCAGAAACTGTGCTAAAAAAGTTACACACGAAGGGGAATTGGCCAATGAGAACGATTTTGATTATTATGTGGAGGAAATTCCCAAAGCCGCGGAACAGATTGTCGATGGGGTAACCCGCGTGTCCCATATCGTTAAATCCATGAATGAGTTTGCCCATATCGGCAGCGAAGTGGATGAGAGATCCGACCTGAATGAATTATTGAAATCCACCCTGGTGGTGGCCCAAAACCGGATCAATAAAGTCGCGGACCTGGAAACCGACTATACCCCCGGCCTCCCACCCATCCACTGCGGCATGGGCGAATTGAACCAGGTGTTTCTCAATCTCCTCAGCAACGCCGCGGACGCCGTAGCCGAAACCGGGAAACGGGGATTAATCAAAATCGTCACCCGACGCCAGGCCGACGAATCGGTGGTGGAGATATCGGATAACGGCGTAGGCATCCCGGAGGAGATCAAAAATAAGATGTTTACTCCTTTTTTCACTACCAAAGGCATCGGAAAAGGTACAGGCCAGGGGCTGCACTTTTCATACCGCATTATCGTGGAAAGGTATAAGGGAAAGCTTTATTTTAAAAGTAAAGTGAATGAGGGCACAACTTTCTACATCCACCTGCCCCAGCAGGATGAGGCCAATTAGCTTCCTACTTGTAATCTTCACGCATCGGGTGGAACACATCCATGAGCCGGCAATCGGTAATGGCTTTGCCGCAGTGCGGGACATTGGGCGGCACCACTACCACTGCACCGGGAGACAACTTTTTAATCTCTCCCTTAAAGTTAAACTCAAATTCTCCTTCGATAAGATTAACCACCTGCTCATGATGATGGGAATGCTCGGGCAATGCAGCCCCCGCATCGATTCGCCAATAGGCAATGGTCATGTTGTTGGTATGAACAAACTTGGCATGATAGCCACGGATGATTTCTCTCTCTTCTTGCTGCGCCAGGTCTATGAATGACATGTGATTCCTCCTTTTTAAACGCTAAATCGATCATCGGACAGGATAACAGGTTGATATCCTGTTATCCTGTTAAAAAAATTATTTAGCCGTTACGGTGAATATGCAACAAATCGGTGAGGATGGAAAAACCGGTCTGGGTTCTCCCGGCCCCCGGGCCGACAATGGATACGTCGCCCAATAAATCGGTGCTGAAAGTAATGGCATTGGTAGCGCCCATGACGCCTGCCAACGGATGGGTCAAAGGTAATTTCTCCGGGGCGACGGACGCAATGATCTTCTCCCCTTCTTTCTTGACCGAACCGATGAGTTTCCAGCGGCAATTCTCGGCTTTGGCCGTAGCAATGTCTTCCTGGGTGATTTTGGTAATTCCCTGGCAAGCGACGTCGCTGATTTTTAACGAAGTTCCCATAACTACATTGGCTAAAATAGTCACTTTACCACGGGCGTCGTAACCTTCGACATCGCCGGTGGGGTCGGCTTCGGCATAACCCAGTTCCTGGGCTTTTTTCAAGGCGTCTCCATAACTCATGCCGCCTTCCATCTGGGTAAGGATGTAGTTGGTGGTTCCATTTACAATGCCGCGGGCGGCGCTGATGGTACACCCGGCCAACGGACCTTCCATTAAATTGATGACCGGCGTGCCGCTCATGACCGTGCCCTCGATTAAAAACTTCAAACCCTTTTTATCGGCGGCCTCTTTCAATTCCCGGTAGGCCAGCGCCGCCGGACCTTTGTTACTGGTGACGACATGTTTCCCGGTTTCAAAGGCGGCCTTGCAATGACTGATGGCGGGATCGCCGGTCTCCAGGTTGGTAAAGGCCAACTCGCATACGACATTGGCGTTGGACTCCTTGATTAATTTCAGGGAATCCCAATTTTTAGCGTCTTTTGAGAATTTTTGTTTTTCTTTTACGTCGGCCAGCAGGGACGGGATATCCAGGCCGTCGGGGTTGTAAGCGGTTCCCCAGGCGACATCGGAGATTCCCACCACCGAGTATTCATAACCATATTCTTTTTTTAATTCTTTTTCTTTGTTCAATAGGATTTCGGCCAGGCCCTGTCCGACGTTGCCGAACCCGATCAACGCAATTCGATGCTTCATACTTCCTCCTTTTATTTATACGATATTTTAGCGAATGTGGCTTTGTGGCCCATTCTCATGATGTCTTTGGCGTCATTGGAACAGCGGACGCACTTGTAATAAATGACATCCCCGATCTGTTCGGCGGCGGCCAGGCGGTCGTCTTTGGCCAGGAAATAGGCTTCCATGGTGTCCATGGGCCGTGAAGTGCCGTCGCTCTCGTACTTGATGGTGATATTGGTCCCGGAAGCCAGCACTTTGTGGGCATTTTTCGTCCAATCGAAATCTTTCAAACCCAGGTCGGGGTTGATGCGCAAATGCGCGGCCAGGGAAATATTGGGTATCCCGGATACTTTCAACTCGTTGGAACACTGGATAAATGTGTCCGGCGACATGCCGTTGCCCAGGTTGATTTCATAGATGGGGGTGGCGCCGTCATCACGGATGAATTCTTTCATGATGTTGAGCAGCATGCGGAACTGCATGGGACTCTGGGTAGAAAGCAGCATGGAAATTTTGAAGGTGAGGTTCTTGATGTCGCGGGCGTAATAGCAGGCCGCGGCAATGCTGGGCCAACTGGGATTGAGATAGAAATCGCCGCCGGTATTCACGGCGCAGCGGGTGACGCCGTCAAGGTATACCAGGTGATTGTTGTTGGCCACTTCAACGCCGCCCAGGTTGCCGAAAGCAGTGCCCATGTTCTTCAGTATAAGGGCCCTCATTCCTGCTTTGGGCGACCATGTTTCGAATTTTTCGCCGGTGATTTTTTCCAGCCGCGCATAAGCTTCATCACTGAGGGGTGTGCCGACCAGGTTGGTGTTGCAAAACTTTTTAGCGCCCATGATATTCTCGGACATGGCCAGGGTAGTCAGCAACTCACCGTTTAACACGTAATCCTCGGTAAGCGCCATAACGGAAATAAATTCCTGGGGTACGAGGGTTTCGCCGTCTTCGGCCATGCGTTTCATGCCTTTCAGGGTAATGGGCGCGCCCTGGAAACCCGATACCTGCGTGGTGGCCACGCCTTCTTTGTTGAACTTAATATTCTCTTTCGCGATAAAGTCTTCGACTTTAGGAAATGATTTTGCATATTCTTCGGCCTTTTCCAGCATATCGCCGAATCCTTTTTCCGCCGCGACTTTCTTGCGTGTGTCGAGACGGCGCATGTGCTCGATGGATTTCATAATTTCGGCTGCGCCGCCGTAGGACTCTTTTAAAGCGTCCATTTGTTTTAATTCTTTGTCGTTAAAAAAAGCATAATGTAAACCCATTTTTTCTCCTTCTTCTAATTATATTTTGATAATGCCTGTTTTATTTTTTCCAGCGCTTTTTCCATGGCTTCAATGGAATTGGAATAACAGAGGCGTAAATAGCCTTCGCCCATGTTGCCGAAAGAAGCGCCGGGCAGGACGCAGACGCCCGCCTCCTGCAAGAGGTAATCGGCCAATTCCCTGGAGGGACGGCCAAAACTTTTTATATTGGGGAAAACGTAAAAAGCGCCTTGCGGCGTCCGGCAAGTAATGCCGGGGATGGCGTTCAAACCTTTGACTATCATATCCCGCCGCTGCATGAAGATTCTTCTCACTTCTTCCACGCGGTCCTGGGGACCGGTCAGGGCTTCGATGCCGGCCACCTGGGTAAAGGCGGCGGTGCACCCAACGGAATGGGTCAGCAGCAAATCTACGGCATCGGCTAGGCGTTTGGGCATAACGCCGTACCCGAGACGCCAGCCGGTCATGGCGTAGGTCTTGGAAAATCCATCCATGATGATGGTGCGTTCGGCCATGCCGGGATAGGTCATGATGCTCCGGGCCGGTTTTTCGCTGTATATGAGCCGGGTGTATATTTCATCGCTTAAGACCCAGCTATCGTATTTTTGGGCGGCTTCGGCAATGACCCGGAGGTCTTCTTCGGGGATAATGCCGCCGGTGGGGTTGGAAGGGGAGTTGATGATGATAAGGCGGGTGCGTTCATTGACTTTTTCGTTGAATTGCTCCATGTCGAAAGAAAAATCTTTTTCCTCGCTTAAGCCGATGGGAACGGGGGTGGCGCCCATGGTTTCGATGATGGCGCGGTAACTGGGGAAACCGGGATCAGGGTAAATGACTTCGTCCCCGGGTTCCAATAGGGCCATCATGGGAAAGAAAAGCAGCGGTTTGGCCCCAGGGCCGACAATGACCTGGTTGGCTTCGATGG